>JBBQRJ010000056.1:0-15869 GCA_038214955.1 Aggregatilineales bacterium
ACAAGTCCAGGTGACAGGACAGTTTCTCGATGGCGGACTGTTGAGCGAAAAACAGATTGAAGGGTCGCCTGAACTTCAGATTACCTCCATTCAATCGGTAGGCAGCGATCTCTTTGAAGAAGTGGTAACAGGATCGCAACCTTGGGTCAACATTCTGTGCAAGTTCAGCGATATTGCTACAATCCCCAAATCGCCCAGTGCGATTAATGAACTCTTTTCTACCAGCTACCCCGGGCTTGATCATTATTGGCGTGCCATTTCGTACAATATGATCAACCTGACGGGCAGTGTCACATCAAGCCAGTGGTATACCTTGCCGCAGCCACGCAGTTTCTATGTGGACATTAACGGCAACCCCAATTTGGACTTGATTGCTAATCACTGTACTGCTGCTGCCGACGCCGAAATCTTCTATCCCCCCTTTGTTGGCATTAACATCATGCTCAATAGTGATATTGGCTGCTGTGCATGGGGTGGGTCTAGCTTCATAACCCTTGATGGTGTTTCAAAGAATTATCGTATGACGTGGGATCCGCCCTGGGCGCAAAGCCACAACATATTATCGCATGAAATGGGACACGGCTTTGGCTTCCCACATTCGTCGGGACCCGCCGATAACCCACCAGCGGGTTTGAGCATCTACGTTTCCTCGTGGGATGTGATGAGCAATGCGGGCGGCACTTGCGTCAACACCAACGCCAACCTAGGTTGTATCGGTCAAGGTGTGCTTGCTAGTTACATCACTGATGACGGCTGGATTCCTGCTAACCGGATAGCTGTTGTCAATATGGGAGTTGATACGACCATCACGATTGACCGTTTGCAACAGCCGATCAACAGCACCGGGACGTTGTGGGCGCGGATTCCTATCGGTGGGTCGAGCAACCAGTATTATACGGTTGAAGTGCGTGACGTAAGCAGCGGCTATGATGTAAATATCCCCGCGCACGCAGTCGTGATTCACAAAGTAAACTTGAATCTGACCGGCAATACGGGTCCCGCGCTGGTTGTCGATGCTGCTGACGGCAATGACAATGTGAACGACGCCGGGGCGCGTTGGCTGCCCGGTGAAACGTATACTGACAGCGCCGAAAATATTACTATCGATGTATTGAGCCAAACCGGTTCCAGCTTCAACGTTCGGATTCGCAACTTTAGCACCATTGTCGTTGCCCCGAATGATAATCCTGGAAGTGCGAATGTGATTGCTTCGCTCCCCTATACACATTCGATGAATACCAGCGCCGCGACATTCGTGAACGAACCTAGCCCCGCCTGTGCGCCCATTGGTAAAACAGTATGGTATCGCTACACCGCGCCAACGGCTTTACCGAATGTTCAAGTTGATACAGAGGGTTCGGGATTCGATACCGTTGTGGCAGTCTGGACGCTCTCCGGTGCTACATGGACTCCGGTTGGATGTGATGACGACGCTGGTACAGGCACAAATTCGCTTTTGAATGTCGCTATGGCGTCAGGAAATACCTATTATATTCAAGTGGGTGGCTACAATGGTGGTTCCGGTAGTCTCACTCTGAATGTAACGGGAATTGGCGGTGCTACCTCAACACCAACGAACACGCCAACCAACACGCCAACGCCCAGTAACACGCCAACCAACACCCCGACGGCAACCAATCCCCCGCCGATTCAGCCGCCTGTTCCGGTTGCGCCCACAGGGACGATCACCGATACGAGTCCTACGTTCTCGTGGACGGGTGCAGGATCGAACGCATGGTATTACCTGTGGATTGAGGGTCCGAGCGGGCATGTGATCGATCAATGGTACGACGCATGGAATCTCTGCACCGGTAATACGTGCAGCGTTACCCCGCCGCTTGATCTGCCGGGAGGGTCGTATCAATGGTGGGTTCAGCAGTGGACGGCAGTGGGCGGATACAGCGAATGGAGTGCTGAAACAGTCTTTACTGTCAATGCTGCGCCGCAAGTCGCTGTACCAACCGCGCCCATCGGCACAATCACCGAGACGCAGCCGCAGTTCACATGGACGGGGATCGCTAGCTACTCGTGGTATCAAATCTGGCTGACGGGTCCCAATGGAACTGTTCATAACCAATGGTACGAAAGCACAGCGATTTGTTCTGGAAGCACCTGTTCGGTGACTCCACCGCTTACGCTGGTGGGTGGCACTTATCACTGGTGGGTGCAATTGTGGTCGCCGTTGGGCGGATATGCCCCTTGGAGCAATGAAGCAATATTTGTCGTCGCTTTGCCGCCTGTCGCACCGACGCAGTTTGCGCCAACCGGGACGATCAGTAACTCTCAGCCGTTGTTTGGCTGGTCGAGTGTTACCGCTGCAACATGGTATTACCTGTGGGTCAGCGGGGCAGGTGGGCATGTCCTCGACCAATGGTATCAAGATACGGTCTGCGCTGGTGGGGTTTGCACCGTCACCCCTCCGATCAGTTTCCCGAATGGCAGCTATCAATGGTGGGTGCAAGCATGGTCACCAGAAGGCAGTTACGGCGTGTGGAGTCCCGCGATGAATTTCACCGTCAGTGTCGCGCCTATCGTCACAGAGGAAGCGCCAAACCTGCCTGAAGTCACTGAGGTACCCAGTTTGCCAGAATTGCCAGAAGTACCCGTTATACCAACCGAAGAAGCCGCGACGGTCAATCAATAAGCCGGACGCTATCGTAAGGGCGGTTGATTTGACCGCCCGATGAATTGTGACCATGAAACAACCGCGACCACTTGACGCGGGGATCATGATGGGTGTATTTGCCATCGGTCTCTTCGTTCGGGTCGCGGTTGTTGCTTTGACTCAGTTTGATGGTTTGTACGGTCAAGACGCCTATGCGTTGAGACCATCGCCGTGATGATGCCAGACTCATCAGACTTGGTAGAATCGGCAATTACAGCCTGTTCAGAGTGCGCCGTTTAGCCGATAATCCCTAATGCTTTTGGACTAACTTCATCATATTTCCGCGTCTTACGCTATACTCCACGTATTCGCTGATACGATTGTTACAGATCGCTCTTTCAATATTACACACTTAAGGCAGACAGGTAGATGAACGATCTGATCGGTCGTGAAATTGGACAGTACAAAATCACATCGCTTCTGGGCAATGGCACCTCTGCTGCGGTGTACCTTGCTCAACAAATGACCGCCTTTGAACGTCCGGTTGCCATCAAAGTGATGCGTTTTGAACTGATCGGTCAAAGTGATTTCGCACAGCGGCTGGAGCTTGAAGCGCGAACGATTGCAACCCTCAAGCATACCCATATCCTGCGCCTGATCGAGTATGTGACCGAAGGCAACCTTGTTTGTCTGGTGATGGATTATTTGCCGGGCGGCAATCTGGATGCGCTCATCGCCACCGAAACGCTCTCGGTTGAAAAAGTAGATCGCATTACTTCACAGATCGCCTCTGCATTAGATTACGCGCACGACAAAAATATCATTCATCGTGACCTGAAACCGCAAAATGTGCTGCTTGATGAAAGTGGTAATGCTGTTTTAAGCGATTTCGGCATCGCTAAGTTGATGCTGGGGCAGACGCATTTGACGCAGACGGGTGCGATCATTGGCACGCCTTCGTATATGTCGCCTGAACAGTGGAAAGGGCTTCCGCTGGATCGTCGGTCTGATATTTATGCGTTCGGCATTATGGTCTATGAAATGCTGGCGGGGGTTCTACCTTTTCAGGCGGACTCGGCAAGCGCCATGATGTACAAGCATTTGAGCGAACGTCCCTCACCGATTGAAACGTGGCGTGCTGAACTTCCACTCGCCGTGAATGCGGTGCTGCTGCGAGCTTTAGCGAAAGAATTAGAAGATCGCTATGCGACGGCGGGTGAATTTTATCAAGCCCTGCGCGAAGCGTTATTTTCGCCCGAAGGTGCGGTGCTGCAAGATATGAAACGCGCCACTGTCCACAAGCCGAACCCGCTCACCGACCCGCTGATTACCGCTGAACTGCTAAAAGTTGCGCCTCGTGTTTCACCGCGTCGTCCTCCATTCGCGTTGATTGCTGTTGCCGGAATCGCAGTGGTCGCGTTACTGGCGATACTGTTCGTTGTTTTAACCGCGCAACCCAACATCGATCCCACGCTTGTCCCTACAGTGCCGCGTATCGCCGGGCAGCAGCGTATTGACGCGAAAAGCGTGACGCAGGTGTTCGTGCCGGACGGATGTTTCCAGATGGGCAGCAATATCAGTGTGGACAGCCGCGCTTCGGTCAATGAAGAACCGCAGCATGATGTTTGTGTTACTGGCTTCTGGTTCGATATGTATGAAGTCACCAATCAGGCTTATCAGGCGTTTGTGGATGCGGGTGCGTATGCTGACAGCCAGTGGTGGTCGCCTGATGGGTGGGCATGGCTGCAAGAAAACGGATTTGTGGGTCCTGAGAACAGGGGAGGGGAACAGATACCCGATGAACCCCGCTCGAATGTGAACTGGTATGAAGCAGACGCCTACGCTCGTTGGCGTGGTGGTCGCCTACCTAGGGAGGCAGAATGGGAATTTGCAGGACGCGGGGAGACAAACCGCCTCTATACATGGGGCAACGGTTGGTCAAACGGCTACAGCGTACTCAATGAGACTTCGACAGGGGGTGTGAATTACACGAGCGCGGAACCGGTAGGGTCGCGTACTCTTGATCGTAGTTGGGGCGGCATGTTTGACATGGTGGGTAATGTGAGCGAGTGGGTTGGTGATTGGTTTGGCGATTATTCAGCCGATGCCCAACAAAACCCGATAGGAGCCGCGAGCGGTGATCAGCGTGTGGTACGTGGAGGGAACTATAATAGTTCCCCCGAAGCTGCCCGTTTAGCGATTCGCGCAGGGCGCGATCCAGCTCGTCGGAGTCCGTCAACAGGCTTACGGGTAGCAAGCAGTTCGTAGAAACGTTGGACGCTATCACCCAGATACCGCATTGATAAATCGCCTGATATATTAAGTAAGTCTATATAGACTTAAACAAACCTTTAAGTCTACAGGTGTTTATTTGCCGTAAAATGAAGTAAATCCACACTTACAACCTCGCGTTTCTTAACCCTAGGAAAAACACGATGCTTCGCAGATTACTCACCTTAGTTACGCTGTGCATGATCCTTGGCGCACAGCTTATCGTCGCCCAAGATGCGTTTACCCTCACCATCATGCACACCAACGATACCCGCGCTAATCATCTGCCCGACCAGAACGATGTTGGCGGCGCAGCACGAGAGGCGACTGTCGTCAACCAGATTCGCGGCGAAGCGACAAATTCGCTTCTGCTCGATGCGGGCGGACGCTTTACCGGGTCACTGTTCCATCGCGTGTATGCTGGACAGGACAACGTTCAAATTATGAACGCCATTGGCTATGACGCGATGGTATTGGGCAGCCCTGAATTTGATAATGGCGATCAAACGCTGGCACAGTTCATCGAAAATGTGAACTTTCCCGTGCTTGCCGCAAATATCGACCTTAGCTCATCGAGCGTACTGGCGAACCTGATTCAACCGTCTACTGTGATTGATGTGAATGGGGAACAGATCGGCGTGATTGGCATTGCTACCGCTGATACGCCGCGTGTTTCGTCACCGAGCAGGGAAGTTATTTTCTCCAGTGATTATCAAGGCAGGATACAGGCTCAAGTTGATGCGCTGACGGCACAGGGGATCAACAAGATCATTCTGCTGTCCTATCTAGGCTACGACCTCGATATTGAAGTTGCGCCGCAGTTGCAAGGCGTCGATTTGATTATCGGGGGCAACACACGCACGTTGTTGAGCAATACGCAGCCGGATGCCGCAGGCGCTTACCCGGCAGTCAGCGAAGGGACGGATGGCAGCCCGATCCTGATTGTGCAGTCGGGCGGTGGGGCGCGTGGCGAACTGCGTTTTATGGGGCGCATTGATCTGGGGTTTGATGCAAATGGTGTTTTAACCGAGTGGGAAGGCGATACTATTCTGCTCGAAAGCAGCGTTCGCCCTGATCCCGATGTGGCGTCGCTGATTGATGAGTTGAACGAACAGGTTCAAATTGAGCGTCAGCGTCCGGTACGCACTCCATCAGGCGATCAGGTGATGGTCTTAGCTTCGCATGATGTAAGCGAATGCCGCATTCGTGAATGTGAACTTGGCAACCTCATCGCGGACGCGCTGCGCTGGCGGTTGGGTACGCAGATTTCTATTATCAACGGGGGGTCGATGCGTTTGGGGCTGCAAGAAGGCGCGTTAGTGCGCGGCAGCATCCTTGAGTTTCTGCCATTTAGTAATCGCATGACCACGTTCCGCATTCGCGGGGCTGATCTGCTGCTGGCGCTGGAAAACGGTGTTTCGCGTGTCGGTGAATCGAGCGGGACGGGACGTTTCCCGCAAGTGTCGGGAATACGGTATACCTATGATCTCAGCCAGCCGTCATTGAGCCGGATCGTCAGTGTGGATGTGCTTGGCGCGGACGGGACGACCTATGCAGCGCTTGATCTCAATGCATCCTACACGCTTGCGACCAACGATTTTGTCCGTAAAGGCGGTGACGGGTATCAGGTTTTCGCTGATCGCGGGATTGATCCGGTAGATTCGACCATCTTTTTCGATGATGTCCTCGAATCCTATGCGCGAGAAAACACTCCCTTGAACCCTGAACTTGAAGGGCGAATCACGGTGTTGAATGCGCCAACCCCTACGCCGGGATCGTAGCTTATGTCCGTTGGGGAGACTCTAAGTCTCCCCGACAGACTTGTCTTGAGCAGTAGCTATGCAAGATCAGCTATTACAGATTTTAGAGGATTAGTGACGCTCAAGGTCTCGCTTTGTTTTGTCTCGATTGGAAGGGTGGTTTGTTTATATAGTATTGTCGACAGACGTTTTTTATCCGATTTAGTTACCCCTTCTGATACTCTCAGTCGTGCCAGATCAGCGATTTCAGGGTTAACCTCACTCAATATGAAGTGCCGATTGTGCTGTTTTGAAACTAAGCCTACCGTGCCAGAACCCCCAAAAGGGTCAAACACAACACCTTCTTCGGGACACGAAGCTAAAACAACGGGTTCAATCAGTTCTGGCGGGAAGGTTGCACAATGTGCGCCTGTAAATGGAGTACCGGTCACTCGCCACACGGATTGAAGATTAGCACCCGTATCTGTGATCATTGATGTGCGGTTATAGTAATAATGCTGCTTTTTAGAGAACATAAAAATATACTCATGCGCGTGAGTCGGTCTATCTTTCACGCTTTCGCTTGCTGATGGTCTATGCCAAATGATGTCACAGCGAAGCAACCATCCGTCACTTTGGAGGGCAAACGCAACCCTCCACGGCATTCCTACAAGGCTTTTCATCGGTAGCCCCATAGCGTAGAACGTCTGGTTTCGTTCTTTACGACCAACCTGCGGTACGCCATCCATGTGTTTCCGACTGTAGCGTGAAGTCTTGCCCTGTGAACCGTTCTCTTTGTGTTGACTAGTGGCTCCAACGTAGCTGTCACCGATGTTGAGCCATAATGTGCCGTCGTCGCGTAAAACGCGCCGTGCTTCTCGGAACGTTTCGACAAGGGCTTGAATGTAGAGATCAGGATGAG
Organism: Aggregatilineales bacterium; assembly: GCA_038214955.1. Taxonomy (GTDB): domain Bacteria; phylum Chloroflexota; class Anaerolineae; order Aggregatilineales; family Phototrophicaceae; genus Flexifilum. The sequence continues at coordinate 7,538 of JBBQRJ010000056.1, forward strand.
CTTCTAAGCCGATTTGTTTTTCTGAACCATAATCCCGTTGAGCATAATAGGGAGGGGAGGTGATAATCGAATGGATGCTCTGATCAGGCATAGATTTTAGGAGCGAGAGCGCATCTGTATGTTGAACAGTGTCAAACAGACTCTGAATCTTTTCAGTGTTGTCGATAGCAGGTTTTCGCTTAGTCATGGAATAATTCTGATTTATGATATAGATGTTCGCATTTTACTCCAAAATGCTTAATCGCGTACAATTTCTTCCATGAAAGCGTGTACAAATCGATAATCAACTTTTCCAGTGAGCGCATACCGCTGTACCAGCCCGTAAAGTTCTCTTACCGCCGAGTAAGGCATAAAACGCGCTTTCAAAGCGCGAAAATGCTTGTCATTGGCTTCCGAAACAGCCTTATTTCTAAGCTGGTCGGGTGCAACAATTGTGAAAACTGGAGAAATATCGCCTAGTGTTTCTTTCAGTTTACTCATCCGGGTTAGTCCTGATGTTATACCTGTAGTGTGTTCAATTTCAATAACACTGGGTATACGACTAGCGTCCTCCGCAAACCAAATGCAATCTATAAAAGTTGCTTTTTCCTTTATTTGAGGCTTGTGCAAAATGCTTGCGTCGTCAAGCGATTGCAGCACCCCCTCTAATGCGCCTAATGTTGTATTCCTCACTGGAATAGAGCGATCATTTTTCGCAATCCACGTTTGAAACTCTAACGCTTTGCCTATTTCGAGCAGGGCAATCTGCATTTGTGTATGCGTAGTTTTTGCTTCAATACTGTCGAATTCGTCTCCAAGATTTGCTTCGGTAATCGTAATACGTCCAAATTCCATGCCTAAATCAACGCCTTCGGTGACAATTTCGTCGAATACCTTTTCTTGCCATTGACCGAGTGGATGGCTATCTTCTGGACACCACATAATATGTTTGAGATTTTGCAAAATTTCACCCGTATAAATATCGACTCGTTTGGGATAACAGATAAAGAAATGAGGTGTATACGCGAGTAAAGTTTCGAGTGCTGAACGTGTGTTGCCACCTGCGCTAAATATTCGATCCACATGCAGCGGATAATTTGGTCGTGCAGAACAGAAGAACGCCATTTTTGCGAGTTGTTCACGGGGAATATTAGTTTCACGTCCTAGCGTACCGTCGGATTTGATATTTACAAACCTAACCGGTCCTTCGGGTTTCGTAATACTTATAATTTGTAGTTGCGAAAGACCACTAGCGTAATCAATAGTTTGCTTGATAGGTAGTTTTGCAATTTCGTTTACAAGATCAACCGCAGTCAGTTGAGGCATTTAGTACCATTCTGTATCGTTTGGAACAGAGTGTAAACCTATAACTTAACATCAGATGTGTTCTTTGCCAAGAATGATTATGCATTCAACTTCTCGAATGGGTGGCGCTGGGTAAGCGCGTGACAAGGCTCGTACTGCACGGCAGGCTAGGCAAATAAAAACGGTCTACGAAATTCTATTCGTAGACCGTTTATTATTACAACCAACGGAGATGACGGGTCTCGAACCCGCGATCTCTGCCTTGACAGGGCAGTGTGTTAACCACTACACCACATCTCCTAATGTGCTGTCACGCTTGTTAAGGCGCAACGATGAGCAGTATACAATCCTACTTTTGAGTCGTCAAGGGTAAAAATAGAAGATTTCTCTTTAATTGTTCTTCAAGCGTTGCCATAATCGTCTGTTCGAGTATTGTTGTAAAACAAACTGCTGTTTGAGCGGGGCGCTGACTTTTTGCTATACTTCGCAAAAAAGAAATGCGAGTCTTCGATGAAGCGTCAATCTAATGTGCAAAAGAAGGTTGTCAAGCTGAAAGACAACCATACGTGGAAAGCCCCGAACGGCTATGTTGTTTTTGTGGCGGATCGCGGCGCCGTGAGTTTTAACATGCCTGAAAAATGGCAGGTCATGAAATTTGAACCCGTCGAAATTTACGACGCTGTGCCGCCAAATGATAACGTGCGGCTGTCTATGTCTTATTGGCGCTTACCGCAAGGCATAGACTGGTCGGGCTTGCCCCAAGATCAACTGCTGATGAGCAGTATGACGACGAAAAGGCACGAGCGCGAGGGATTGCTCGAAACTAGCACCATTTCCAAGGTTGCCCGCACTGATCTCGAAATTCTGTGGGTTCAGAGTAAATTTCTTGACCCGGTAGAAAAGCGCGAAGCCTACTCGCGTGTCTCCATAGCACGGGGATGGGATGTACAGGTGTTGATCACGTTTGATTTTTGGGTGACTGATCAGGCGCGGGTGAAAGGGGTGTGGCAAGAAGTCATGCGCTCGTTGCAGCTAGGGCGCGTGATTCAAGACCCAACGGTGGGAGAGATTCAGCATTAAAAACACTCGATTTAGAGAGAGCTACCCCAACCGCCGCCGCCGGGAGTCTCGATTCGCAGCCTGTCGCCCACATCCACGAGACCCGTCCATTTGCTGCTCAACGGGATCGACTCGCCGCCGCGCATAAGCGTGTTTACGCCCAACCCGCCGGGGCTGCCTCCTGCCAAGCCATAGGGCGCGATCTTGCGGCGCTCACTGTTGATCGTCACTGTCGCCGGACACAAAAACTCATATTCGCGGATCACACCATCGCCGCCATGACTCGCGCCGTCTCCGCCTGAACCTTCGCGTAGTCGATACATGGTAACGCGCATGGGGAGGGCATATTCCAACGCCTCGATGGGGGTATTGCGTGTGTTGGTCATGTGGCTGTGACGCCCGCTCAAGCCGTGTCCCGATGGGCTTCCCCCGTGACCACCCGCAATCGTTTCATAATAAACGAATGGCTTGCCTTTGTACGTGCCGCCTACGGTGATGTTGTTCATCGTGCCTTGACTCGCCGCTGGTATGCGGTCTGGCAGGGCTTGTGCCAATGCCCCTAACACTGCATCGACCACGCGCTGACCTGTTTCTGTGTTCCCGACTGCGACTGCCGCCGGGAAGTCCGGGTTAAGTAAACTGTGCGGCGGTGTGATCACCAGAATGGGTTCAAAGCAACCATGATTCATGGGCAAATCTTCTTTCGCCAGCAAGCGCACGCAGTACCATGTCGCAGAGCGGACAATCGCTGTAACCGCGTTCAAATTTCCCGCGACTTGTGGCGAACTGCCCGTAAAATCGACGACCATACGTGAACGGCTGACGGTTATCGACACACGAATCGGGATTGAGTATTCACGCTGACCGTCACCTTCGAGTGCATCTGCGAAGGTATACACCCCATTGGGAATTGAAGCGATCACTGCTTCGGTCATTTTGCGCGATGTTTCCAACAGCGCGGCAGCGTGATCATTGACGGTTGCGATCCCATGTGCGTCGATGAGGTTGAGCAAAGCACGTTCCCCGATGCGTTGTGCGGCAAGCTGCGCTTCAAAATCACCGAGGCGTTCTTGAGGGGCGCGGCTGTTGGCGGTGATCAGTTGCATGACGGCTTCGTTTCGTCGCCCACCCTCAATGAGTTTGATGGGCGGGATGATCAAGCCTTCTTGATACAGTTCGGTACTTAACGGGAGCGAACCGGGAGACATGCCGCCGATGTCGGCGTGGTGAGCGCGACTGGCAACGTAAAACATGACCGAACCCTCAACAAAGACGGGGGATACCATCGTCACATCGGGGAGGTGAGTGCCGCCGGAGTAGGGATCGTTCAGCACAATCACATCACCGGGAGCCAGAAAATCAACGGCGTGGACAGCCGCTTCTACTGATGCGGGCATACTTCCCAGATGCACGGGGATATGTGCCGCCTGTGCGATCATGCGGGCGTTACCATCAAAGAGGGCGCAGCTAAAATCGAGCCGCTCACGGATGTTCGGGCTGAATGCTGCTCGCTGCAATGTGACGCCCATTTCTTCGGCGGCGGCTTCAAACAGGCTGCGAAAAACAGCAAGGCTAATCGAGTCTACGAGCATAAAAATCACCAGTGAGGCTGCATAAGTCACAGAGAAGATAACGCAAAATGGGCGAGAGAAAAACGCTGTTTGCAAACGGGTTTGGGACGCGATAGATCGCGTCCCTACCATGCTACTGCTGGGCTTGAACCGTAAATTGGCTGTAGATTTCCGGCACACTTGCCAGAATATCTTCGGTGTCGTCTTCCATTTGCTGAGAGGTATAGGCGGGAATGCCGTAAGTCGTCACCGTAAGGGCTTGAGTATCCGCGTCGATCTCGAATTCCGTCCAGCCAAAGGTTTGGGTGACAAAATAGCTTCCGTCGATCAATTCCACATCAAGCACGGTATCTTCTAATCCAGTTGTGTTGTAGCCTTGTGCTTCTAACTGCACATCCACAAAGCCGCGTACAAGGTTATCTCGTGCCGTGAGCGGCAGTACGGCGAACAAACCGACTTGCTGCGGCGTCACGATGCCCAACTGAACGCCTATTTCGACCACTGTAGGACCAAACGGCGCATCAAAGGCAACTGACCCTGTGGTGATTTCAAAGCTGTTCAGGGGAATATCTTCACCACCGGGGGTTTCACGATAGAAGAGGTCGTTGACAATTGTCCCGTGAATGTCGGCGGCGATGAACACGACATTGGTGATCTCGTTTTCTGCAATAAAGCTCATAATCGCTGTTCGTTCGGCGGCGAAGCCTTCAAAGCGATCTGACGCGCCAACGACCCCCAAGTTTTGCGCGGGTTCAGGCACCATGATGAATTTCCATGTGACTCCTGCTTCCTGTGCCGTTATTAAATCGGCTTGCAGGTCTGCGAGTTGTACTGCGCCCAACATGGTACGTGAGGTATCAAACGACTGTTCTTCATAAGCGAGTACGCTTTCAAGCGAAGTATCCATTGCGGAAGGTAGTTCGTCATCACGGAACGAACGCGCATCAAGTACAAAGATTGCGGCATCGCTGCCAAACGTGCGGTAGCGGTACAAACGGTGTTCTTCAGCAGTACGGGAATCGCCTGTGTCGCCGTAAAACTCATCGCGGATAGGGTTGTATTCCTGAAAAACTTGCAATCCCGTTTCGTAAAGCTGTGTATCGTTGATAAATTCAACATTTTCACTGGAGAAGCGACTATTTGTGCGCGGTGATGCGCCACCCGCAAAGTCGTTTATTACTTCGTGATCGTCAATCACGGCAAAAATGGAGGTCGAGGCGCGTAAGTCGGCAAGCGTATTCATGCCGCGATGTTCTGAGTAGACTTCATCATGCTTGAGGCGATATTCTTCCAGCGTGGTCGCTTGCTGAACAGGGACGGCAGGACTTGCAAAGTCCGAGTAGATGGTATCGCCGTGCAGCAGGAAGAATGCCAACTCGCGTTCGTCGGCGTTGGCAATCGAGGGGTAGGGCGCAAGTTCGCCGCGCCAATCGCCTGATACGCCGAAGCGTAAACCGCTGTGTGTGCCGATTTCAGCAGGGGTTGAAAACGTCCCGTCTGCCATTACGCCCGCTGAGTCGCTGGCGCGGTAGAAATAGCGCGTTCCCGCTGTGAGATCAGTCACCTCTACTTTGACGGGCAGCAGCGGGTCGGTGACATCGGCTGTCAGTGTGACGACGATCTCTGTGAAAGCGTCGTCTGCGGCTACTTCAAATGTGACCGTGCCAGTGTTCTCGCTGCGAGTCCACAGGACAACCGATGTTTGATCTACATCCCCGGCGGCAACCCCGTTCGGGAGTGTAGATTCTTGTGCTACGACCACGCCAGTAAGCAGGAGCGCAGCGATCAAAAATAGAAACGTTTTTTTTACCACCATGAATCATCCTTTTCGTTTCAAAGCGAATAGCTCAACCATACCCATGAACCGTTATGAGGGTGTTAACGGATTTTTTCAAGAATCAGGTTGAAGTAGGTATCCACCTGTGCAGACCAACCGACTGGAATATAGGTTGTGCTATCTAATTGAAGCACCAGCGCCCCACCGACGAACCGCGCACCGGGGAAGAGCATATCACGGTCATAGAGTGTCAGTTCTTGTCTGCCGCCGATGGGTTGGACAGTGACATCGGACACGGGCTCACAGGGAAAATTCGGTTTTTCGACTGTGCCAATTGCCTGTACCCTTGCTGTCACCGTTTCGATAGGGCGCCCCCGTAGTGTATAGCCGTAACGTTCTTCATGGGCTTTGTCGAACGCCTGCGGGTAATCGGCAGTATAGGGGACGGTCAATTCATAGGCTTGACCGACGTAACGCACATCAATTTGCGGGACGAACAGCATTTTATCGGATGTGAAACCTTCCGTGACCAAATCGGTGTATGCCTGTGTCAGTATTTGATCGAAGATGAGCATGGTTTTGCTGGACGACAGCCCTAAGACTGATTTGCTGTAGTCGAAGGTGACATCGGCAACCAGCAAACCGAGCGCACACAGCACGCCGGGATAACGCGGAATAATCACGCGGGGGATGCCTAAGCCTTCCGCCACTTTACACGCATGGAGTCCTCCTGCACCGCCAAAGGCGAACAGCGAGAAGCGGCGCGGATCGTAGCCGCGTGCAATCGAAACACGGCGGACAGCCCGGTCAATGTTGGTGTTGGCGAGGCGAATAATCCCCGTTGCTGCTTCTTGTGTAGAGACGTTCATGGAAAGGGCGAGTTCCGCCATCGCGTGATGCGCCTTGTCCATCTCCAACGGCATTGTGCCGCCGAGAAAGTACTCACCAAACAGCCGACCTAAAACGGCGTGTGCATCGCTCACCGTGATCGCTGTGCCGCCGCGCCCATAGACAATGGGTCCCGGTTCTGCCCCCGCGCTTTCAGGTCCAACGTGAAGCACGCCGCCGCTGTCCAACCGTGCAATGGAGCCGCCCCCTGCGCCTACCGTTTCAATATCGATCACGCGGGTACGTAGAGGCAGTCCGTCGATTTCGGAGTCGGCGCGATAAATGGGTGCGCCGGGGCAGAGTGCAACATCGGTAGATGTGCCGCCCATATCCAGCGTAATGATGTGATCGTAGCCCGCCAGTGATGCTAAATGAAATGCGCCGATCACGCCGGCGGCGGGTCCACTGAGGGCAGTCAAAATCGCCTGTTTGCTGGCAGTACGGGCGCTGATCACGCCACCGTCGGACTTCATCACGCGCAGCGACCCCGTAGGAAGCGATTTTTCCAAGTGACCGAGATAGCGGCTCATTACAGGGCGGACATAGGCTTCAAGGGCGGCGGTGCTGGTGCGCTCGTACTCTCGGAATTCGGGCAGCACTTCACAGGACAGCGCGATTTGATCCTCATGCAAAATGCCCCGTGACACGATTCGATCTCGAATTTGTTTTTCATGCAGGGGGTTGACGTAGCTGTAGAGCAGGGACACGGCAATTGCTTCGACGCCTAGTCCTGCAATGTCGTCCAGCACCCGATCCAGCGCGTCCAAATCCAACGGTTGAATGACTGCGCCAGTATGATCGAGCCGTTCGGGTACTTCAAAACAGCGTTCGCGGGGGATCAACGGCGGCGCGATTTGCGGGTGTAGATCGTACAACACGGGGCGATTTTGCCGCCCGATGAGCAGTAGATCGCGGAATCCGTTGGTGGTGATCAGCACACACCGCGCCCCTTTACGCTCCAAGATTGCGTTTGTGGCAACCGTTGACCCATGTGCGATGAAGCGAATCGTGCTGGTGTCGCCCATTGCCGCCAAACCATCAAGCATGGCTTGAGCGGGGTTTTCTGGTGTACTCAGCAGTTTGTGGATTTGGAGCGTTTTTCCGTCACTGAGGACGAGATCGGTGAATGTGCCGCCAATATCGACGCCAATAATCATGGCTTGCCCCAAAAACTGGATCGCATGTTTGGCAGAATCGTGATTGAACGGGCGATTCTCTGTAATTCCTGCGTGTAGGCAGATTCGCCGGGGAGGACAGCGTGAATCTTCAAGCCGCTGGCTTGTATCTGCCGTACTAAGTCAGGGCGGGGCGATCCCGTGTAGCCGTCCGTCAGGATCAAGACCTTCTTAAGCTGTGGATTCGCCGCCAGTGCGTGAATCAACACACAATTGATGTCTGTCCCCTGAGTCGTTCGTAAATGACCGTTTCGCAGTTGATTCAGCGGAAGGGGTTCGACTCGCGTTGAAAACTGGAATGTCACGGCTTGACCGTGCGTTACGTAAGGCAGCAGTAAGCCAAGCAGATGAGGCAGAAGCTGATTCATCGAACCGGATACATCGAGATACACATATGCGCGGCTTGGGGTTTCGGGTACACGGGCTTTGACCATTCCCGGTTGATTCCACAATACGCCTTGTACGCCAAGCACCTGCCGCGCCGACGCCATGCGGTCACGAGCGTTGGGCATCACATTCATACCAGAGATGCCGGGAATCGGCGTGCGAGAGCGGCGCTTCTGCCGTCCCTGACGCGC
>JBBQRJ010000057.1:0-15846 GCA_038214955.1 Aggregatilineales bacterium
GCATAACTACCCGCCGGGATGAGCGCATTTTCCAGCGATTCACCCACTGGCACAACCGCGAGATCATAAGTCGAGGCGGGCAAATCGAGCGTGCCGTAGGGCTGATTATATTGCAGTGCCGGAATTACGGGCTGCCCCGTCGCCAGCACAATATCCACTGCATCACCGTCTGCAATCGCGTGAATGGCGGTGAAACGCGCCTTGCCAAGCGGCAGCGGGTTCAAATCATCAATGAACTGCGTAAACTGGAGCGGATTGATCGATGAAGCAACGAGCGTGCTAATCGACTGGTCAGCAAACAAAAGTTCCTGCTGCCACAGCGGGGTAGATGCCCCCGCCTGTGTGATTGTCAGCGCATACTCACCCGCTGGGAGCGCGATATAATCTGTCGCGCTGCCAAACTCAAGACTGCTCACCGTGAGCTGACCGTCTACGTAAATATCGACGGCGGATGCGCCGGGGATGGCATGAACGAAACGCGCCTTCGCGCTGTTCTCTTGCCCCAACACCGGGATGATTGCCAGCGCCAAAACCACCAGCACCAGCACAATCAGGGTGAAGCGTTTCAAAAATTGCATATCGCGGACTCCCTTCGGACGAAAAAAGATAAGTTTTACCGAAAAAACGCCGTAAAGCCCCCAGCTTTAGCTGTGGGGAGCGTCACGTTCCCTCTTCCCACTGGGTGAGATACGCTGCCTGATGTTCGGTCAGCGTGTCAATCAGTACACCCATTGAGAGTAGTTTCAGACGGGCGATCTCCCGGTCAATGTCATCTGGCACAACATACACTTCAGCCTTCAGCGACTTGGCATTCTTGACCATGTATTCAGCAGCCAACGCCTGATTCGCAAAGCTCATATCCATCACACTGGCGGGGTGTCCCTCAGCGGCGGCGAGGTTAATCAAACGACCTTCACCTAGCACATACAATTTCTTGCCGCCTACTGTGTATTCTTGCACGAATTCGCGCACTTGACGCGGTGCGCCGCTGCTCAGTTTTTCCAACGCCGGAATGTTGATTTCCACGTTGAAATGACCCGAATTCGCCAAGATCGCGCCCGGCTTCATGGTGGTAAAATGATGCGCGTCGAGGACGTGAATATCGCCCGTCGCCGTGATGAAAATATCACCAATCGGTGCGGCGTCGCCCATCGGCATCACGCGGAAACCATCCATCACGGCTTCAAGTGCGCGTAACGGATCAATCTCGGTGACGATCACGTTTGCGCCCATACCTTGAGCGCGGCTGGCAATACCACGACTGCACCAACCATAACCCGCCACGACCACATTTTTCCCCGCCAACAAAACATTGGTTGCGCGGATAACGCCGTCAATCGTGCTTTGACCTGTGCCGTAACGGTTGTCAAACAGATGCTTGGTGTTGCTGTCGTTCACGGCGATCACGGGGAAATTGAGCGCCCCATCTTTTGCCATTGCCCGCAAACGAATGACGCCCGTAGTCGTTTCTTCTGTGCCGCCAACAATCGTATCCAGCAGTTCACGGCGGGTCTTGTGAATGGTACTCACGAGGTCAGCACCATCATCCATGGTGATATGCGGTATGAAGTCAAGCGCCGCACGGATATGATCGTAATAGGTGTCGTTGTTTTCGCCCTTGATGGCGTAGACAGGGATTTCAAAGTGTGAAACCAGCGAAGCCGCAACATCATCTTGTGTAGACAGCGGGTTAGACGCACACAGGACGACATCCGCCCCGCCCACTTGCAACGTGTGCATGAGGTTCGCTGTCTCGGTGGTCACATGCAGACATGCAGAGATTCGCATCCCCGCCAGCGGCTTCTCGACGGCAAAACGTTCGCGGATTGCACGCAGCACGGGCATTTCACGTTCTGCCCATTCAATGCGGTAGCGTCCGCCCGTTGCCTGATCGAGGCTTTTCACATCGTGTTCAACAGTCATGTTTGCTCCTGAAATGAACTCTGATAGGCTTATGAAGCCCAAAACGGTGGGATTGTAACACATTGATCAAACTTAAGAATAGGGACTGACACGCCTTTACGAACGCGCCGACTCCGTTTGCAGCAGACGATCTAACATTCCGTCGTCGTCAAAGTGATTGCGAAAACGGGCGATAAACTCACTTGGGGTGAACTGATGCCGCTGTGTACCCACCTGTTCTAACACATAAGTCGCGCATAACGCGCCAACCTCACCCGACAGTTTGAGCGACCAACCGTTCATCATCCCCGTGATCAAGCCGCCGCGATACGCATCACCCACGCCAGTCGGGTCTTTGATTTCGTTGACCGGAAAAATGGGGACATCAATCAAATTGCCCTGATGGTAGATATGCGACCCGTTTTTGCCCTGCGTGATCACCAGCACTTCAAGCTGATCGCGCAGTTGGTTGATCGTCAAACCCGTCTTACCGGAAATCAACTCGACTTCGTAGGCGTTAACCACCAGCGCATACGATCCCTTGATGCTCTGGCGCAGTTCATCCCCGTTCAAACGGGGAATTTGCTGGCTTGGGTCGTACATAAATCGGATACCGCGTGATCGGCATTCTTCCGCAAGGTTTAGCATTGCAACCGGGTCATTCGGGGAAATCACCACAAGGTCAGGGATACCGTCATAGACATCTGCCAGCGTATAGTCTTTGGCAAGTGCCATCGCGCCGCTGTAAAACGACGAAATCTGGTTATTGTCGAGGTCGGTATTGGCGAAGAACGACGCCGTAAACATATGATCGATCTGGCGAACCGTAGAGCAATCGACGTGGCAGCTTTCCAACCATTGACGATAATCCCCAAAGTCACGCCCCACTGTCCCCATGACTTTGGGACGCATTCCAAGCAGCGCCATTGTGTAAGCGATATTCGCCGCGTTACCGCCCCAATGCTTGGTCATGTCCTCGACCAGAAAGCTCAAGCTGACCTGTTCCAACTGCTCTCGCAGAATGTGTTCCTTAAAACGACCGGGAAACCGCATCAAGTAGTCGTAGGCGATTGATCCGGTTACAATGATATTCATCACGCTCAGTGTCCTATACTTTAACGTAAACGCGGCGAAGTATAGCACAAAATTGATGGAACAATTCGATGACGCTTTTCGATCACAAGCGGCTTACCAGCACCATTTTAGGACTCGACTTCGAGGGTATAAAACACGGGTTGTACAGCGACAAGTATTTTGAGAATGTCGTCCGTGTACTTTCCGCCGCGCACGAGGCAAACTACCGCTTTGCCGGATCAAGCCCACGTACTTTACCCGTTGACCTCTCCGCTGTCCCCGTAGGCGATTTGACCGTAGAAGCGCAAGTATTCACGCGACACGCCCCCTACGCGCTGATCGCAGGGGTTGACGCGGCGCTGGCAATGCTCCGCCAATGCACAGGCTACTGGCAAGGCGATCAATTCATTGAAACATGGAAATCGCTCGATGTAGAAGCAGTCGAGGACGGCACGATCATCCCTTACGAGGGACATCCCGATCATGTGCTGCCCGTGATCAAGATTCGCGGCTGTTACCGCGATTTTGCGCTGCTCGAAACGACTATTTTAGGCGTGCTGTCCCGTACCACCCGACTCGCTACTAATGTCCTGGATGTGCTGCGAGTCTCCAACGGAAAGCCCGTCCTGTTCTTCCCCGCACGCTTTGACCTCCCCGAAGTGCAAGCCGCTGACGGCTACGGCTACTGGCTGGCGGTGCAGCGATATAATCACGAGACGGGCTACGCAACCAAACCCGCCGTCAGCACAGACCGACAAGCGGCATGGTGGGGTGGACATGGCGGCGGCACAATCCCGCACGCCTTGATCGCGGCATTCTTCGGGGATACCGCCGAAGCGATGGTTGCCTTTGCCCGCTACACCCCCATCAACGTGCCGCGCTACGTGCTGGCAGACTTCAACAACGACACCATAGGCGATTCACTGGCAACCGCCGCCGCGTATTGGACGCACTACCGCGAAGCACTTGAAGCGGGCGACAGCGAAAATCAACAGCGATGGACGCTTGATGGTGTGCGACTGGATACCAGTTTGAGCGTGCGCGATGTATCGCTCAACGACGGCGATCCCTACGGAGTCAACGCAAAACTCGTACATGTCGTCCGCGCCGCGCTGGATCGGGCATGGGAGTCGTGGAATGTACCGCACGCTCTACGCGAGGCAGCGCAAGCCTACTGCGCGAACATCAAAATTGTGGTGACGGGCGGCTTTAACGCCGAACGAATCAACCACTTTGAAAAAACTGGCGTCCCTGTAGATGTCTACGGCGTCGGCTCGTCACTGCTGCGAAACGATCACACGACCAACACCGATTTCACAATGGATGTTGTGCGCGTTCAGATCGACGGCACATGGTACGATGTGCCAAAAGTCGGGCGAATGCCCAACGCCAACCCCGATTTACAGTCTGTGAATTTAGGAGAGTTGTAGCAATGAGTGATAGTTCTTTGCCTTTACCTTTGCATCCTAACGCCGATGAAGGGCGTGAACCGAAGTTCGTGACCTCACGACACGGCGGTAGAATATTGTCATTGGCTGCCCTCAAAGAACGAATTACAGATCGCTTCATGGAAGAATACGGCGACGATTCACCCATCATTCGGGAAGCCGATACCCCGACAAAACGTCTGCGAATTGTGCTAGAAGTCACCAATTACATTATCGCCGTCGAGTCGATTGTCATCAGCAATGACGAACGCGCCAACCTTGTCAGCGGCATTTATAGCAACCTGTTCAGCTATGGCGCACTCGATTCGCTGTTTTTAGACGAAACCATCACTACCATTTCGATCTATGGGGCAGATCGCACCTCTGTGCGCTACGGTCAAGGTGAGCTGGTGGACTTACCGCCCCTGTTTGATGACACCGAAAACCTACGCCGTGTGATCGGGCGCATGTTGATCGATGCGGGCGCGGAACTACGCGAAGATACGCCGACCATTGAGACGGGCTTGCGAGTGGGAGATCGTTGGGCGGCGATCAACGTGATCATGCCGCCCTATTCGCCTGTCATGAGCGTGGATATTCGACTCCATCCCAAAACCGCGCCCACTTTAGAATCACTAGTCGAAGCGGGCTTTATGACTCCAGAGGCGGCAGGATTCATCAAGCAGATCACCGCATCGAAGTATGGGTTTACGATTGTGGGCGAAATAGAAGCGGGCAAAACAACGCTGTTGGGCGCAGTTGCAGCGGCACTTCCACAAACGGGGCTGTGCATCGCATTGGAGCGTTCAGGCGAAATGAATCTCCCCGCCTATTACGAACGCATGATGGTCAAATGGGAAGTCGGGGATCAAGTCGGGGTCACGTTCGGACAGCAAATCGAGGCGGCGCTGGAACATCAGCCGATGCTGCTCCTCTTGGATGAAATTCGCGCCGACGAACCCTTATCCATTGCGCCGCTGCTCTCTATCGACAACCCGCCGCGTCAAGTGTGGAGCGTGCGCGGCGTCCCCGATGCGAAACGCTTGCAGAGCGCATTAGGCATGTTGGCGCGGCGATCTGCGACAGGTCAGGGGGAAACGCTCGTCCATGCGCTGTATGAACGCCTCCCCTTTGTGCTGACTACTGCACGAATCAAAGGGCGGTTGCAGTTGTTCAGCATCGCTGAATGGCAGTCCCGCGTCGATTCAGATTACCCCGACTATGTAATGATCTATCAGTACCGCGATGGTGCATCTCGACCCACCGACAAACCAACAGCACGTTGGCTTTAATACCCACGGATTCTGAACTGACTGCTTACCCCACGCTGTTGTTTTCGCCCCCTCCCTGAATTGAGGGAGGGATCGGGGCAAATCGGTTACTTTTCGATCATAATGTTGCTAATCTGAATCAGCGGCTGTACATTCGTATAATTATGAATGTCGCCCATAATCCACGCGCCTTCTTGTGCAAAACCCTGTCCATACCCTTCCAGCGTCTCGAAGGTAAACGTGCAGATGCACGAATAGGGCGCCTCTGAACCGGGCATCGCAGAAGCGATCCCCGCTTGAATTTCAGCGCGAACCAAGCCTAAATCTTTGAAAATTTCACGGATGCGCGGTAGGTGTGTACTAATATAATAGTCAAAATTGAAATGGCTGTCGCTAGTTTGTGGGTAGAGCATAACGACTGCAAACATCTTTAACCTCCATATTCGCTGATACATGTTATTGTATGCAAAATTCAGTTTCGTATATCTCGGACAAGAGGACGACATTTTCTCGGTATTTAGTATGATGCGGTTGATTCTTGTTTGGGTATACCATCAAAACAATTCAAATGGGCTAATTCTTTATTTGTAGAGGGAGAAAATATGCGTCGTGAGATTGAGTTTATGAGTGAAGGTTCTTGGGTTAGAGGGTGGCTTTATTTGCCAGATGGTTTATCACCTGATAGTAAAGTCCCCGGTATTGTCATGGCAAATGCCATCAGCGCAGTCAAAGAAATTACCCTTCCCGGCTATGCAGACCACTTTTGCAACGCGGGATTCGCGGTTTTGGTATTCGATTATCGTCGCTATGGGGCAAGCGAAGGCGAACCACGTAACCACCTCGACACCCATGACCAGCAGCAAGACATCAGCAACGCGATCACATGGTTGCGGGCGCAGTCGGAAGTTGATAAAGACAACATTGGCGGGTGGGGAATTTCGATTGGCGGCGTCCACATGCTGCACGTCGGCGCGTATGATCGGCGTATACGAGCGGTTGTCTCTGTTGCAACGGGCTTAAACTCACTTGAAGGGATGATGGGGCGCACGGGTTTACTCGGCTTTCTCGGTTTCATGAACGCTGACCGTGACGCTCGTTTCCGTAGCGGCGAAAAAGCGACCTATATGCCAGCGGTTTCCATGCCCGGCGGTAACGCGGCAATGCCCCTGCAAGAAGCCTATGACTTCTACATTGATGCAATGAACACTTATGCGCCGAGCTACGAGAACCGCATCACGATGCAGTCGATGGAAAACATCGCGTCCTATCACGGGGATCAATCCATCGAATTGGTTTCCCCAACTGCCCTGCTCATGATCCACGGTGAAAGAGACATCATTCCACCGCAAATGGTACGCGATCTGTTTCAACGTGCCGGCGAACCCAAAAAGCTGGTCATGTACGACTGCTTGCATACCGATCTCTATGTGCGCGAACCTTGGGTCACGGACTCGGCAAATGAGGCAATTCAGTGGTTTAACAAGTACTTGCATAACCCACGCGGCTTAACACCCGCACCGCAAGACCCAGAACAGAATAAGAAAACCATCGAGACTTTCTATCACGAAGCGCACAAACAAAATTTTGTTGTGTACGACGAGTTATTTGCACCGGAGTTTGTGAGCTATACCAGTGCGTTGGGGCAAGAGATTCGCGGCGGTGAAGCCTTCAAACAGGCGAATATCACGTATCTGAACGCCTTCCCCGACTTCATGACCGGCATTGATTTTATGGTTGCTGAAGGTCCCTACGTCCTCGTTTACGGACCTGCAAGCGGCACAAACACGGGTACTTTGTTCGGGCAACCCGCGACCAACAAGCGAGCCGAATGGACAGGCATGGCGATCTATCGCTTCAATGATGAGGGGAAAATTGACGGTCGCTGGCAAGAAATTGACGGCGTGAAGATGTTTACCGACTTGGGATTAATCGCTCCGGCAGGTGGCGCAAAAGCGTAATAACTGGGGGAAACGTCCCCGCCCCTACAATAAAAGGGTATCAAATCGCCCCTCTCCACATGAAGAGGGGTTTTGTTTTCTCCCCTCTCCTTTTTCGGAGAGGGGTCGGGGGTGAGGTTTCTCGCCCTACTGGTTCGAGCCAATCGGCTCGAAGTTGCTGGCATCCAGCGTGAAGGTGACGGGGGATGTCGTCCCCTTTGAAGATTCTATGATGTCAAAGCTGTAAGCTACGTAGGAACAAACTTCCACATCTTCGTCATACTGCAAGTTCACGACTGCCAGCACGAACGAGTCGTATCCTTGTGTGCTAAATGTGCCTTCGCTGCCCAAATTGATCACATCAGCTTCATCACCGCGAATACCAATGCCCACGAACTGCATATTCTCGCCGCCATCATTGAACGAGACTGCATACGTGCCGTCTAGTCGGACATCATAGTAATTGCTTGCCAATTCTTGAATGCCCTGCCCCGTGAACGTCCATTCGCCCGCTGCGTCAATGGTGTCCTCACGCCACACCGTCGAGCCAAAACGTTCTGCGAAGGGGTAAGAGCGCGTAACATTCGTGGCTGCGTAGCGCAGCATCGCGTTTTCAATAGTGTCACCGTGCGCCTCAAGTGCCGCACTTAACGCCTCGAAACCGTCATACTGAACGGCGTTCTCCCAAATTTCGCGCACAATATCGACGCCGTGAACGTCCACGAGCGATTGCAGGAACAGCCAATGCCCGTAAATGAAGGTGTCATCTTTCGAGCCAAAACACACTTCGGGATAGCTGTAGTTGGTGCCAACATAAATCGTTGCGGCTTCATCTTCGCCCGCCACATAGATTTCATGCCATGAAGCAACAGCTTCAAACAGCCAGTTATGCGGCTCGGCGGCATCGTAACCGAATTGAATGTTGTGGTTGAACTCGTGGGCAATGGTCGTGTGCAAATCTTCGAGCGCACGTTCTTCACCACCGCACGACCCACCCGCCGGGCTGGAACGATCATAGTCGTTGTCTACGACCAGATAACTGGTATAAGCGTAAGTTTCTACCGTATCAGTATTGGGATTATCACCATTGCCAACACCCGGTTCACTGCTGGCGTACCCGTACAGACATTCGGCAGCCTCGTTGAAAATATTGACCAGATAAATGTCAAAGCGATCATCTCCACCCGCGCCTTGATCGGCTGGCGGCGGCGCCCAACCCATTTCGTTGATTTCCGTATTCCATACAGAGTCGGCGTATTCTGCCGCTGCATCAACGTAGGATTCGCTGGTCGCGTCGTCACCTTCGAGCGTGTAGTGGATGACAAAGTTTTCGGTTTCACGACTTAAGGGGGTACCGCTCAATTGGACGCGCTTCAAATTGTCAAACTGCTGCGCCAATTCTTCGCCGCCCACCGTGATCGCCAAACTAAACTCGCCTGTCGAGTCGCCGTAGCTGCCGACAACCGCCGTATAGATGCCGCCCTCTTCCGCCGTGAACACAACACCAGAATCGTAACTCTGGCTCTGATAATCATCGTTGGACGCCACTTCCGAACCATCCGGCGCGAGAATGCTCAACGTTGTGTCGAGCGATGCATCAATGGCTTCTGTTTGCACAAGCGCCGTTTCACCTGCATTCAACGTGAACGAAAATTCTTGTTGTGGATTTGCCGCGCTGATCTCGCCGCGTTCCAATTCATCGTCTGCACCAATGGAAATGGGGTCTGAACCACCCTCACTGGTGACGCTGGTGGTCACTGTTAGCAAAAATTCGCCCGTCGAATTGTCGTAGCCGTTCACAGTAACCTGATACGTTCCCGATTCATCAACATCGAGCGAAATTGCAGAATTGAAATTTCCTGCGCCCGTGTTGATGTCGTCGTTCTCGTAGAACACATCCCCTTGCGGGTTGTACAGCGTCAGCATCGTATCCAATGCGCCGCTCAACGCCTGTGTTTGAATGATGATGCTGTCCCCCGCCGAGAGTTCAAGCGAGTATTCTGCCATCAAAGCAGAGCTTGTCAGTTCATCTTGAAACACCTGTGTGTTAAGGTCTGCGGCATCTAGGCGCGTGATAGCAAGCGAGAAATCGCCCGTGCCATCAGCCGATCCCACGCTTGCGCGGTAAGTGCCTGTCTCCTCAACATCATAGAAGATTACTGCGTTGAGATTGAATCCTTCCTCGTTAGCATTATCTACGGTGGTAATTTCGTCCCCGTTGGGGTCAAACAGGCTGACAGTCGTATCCAGATCGCCCGTCAAACTCTGCGTCTGCAAAATGACTCTGTCGCCCGCCGCCAATTCAAAGTCAAAATCGACTACATCACCAGCGGCGTCAATTGCGCCCTCTAATATCTCTGTCGAACCTACTTCGCCGCTGCTCGTATTACCGCCACCAGAACGCGGCGGCGCTGTAACAGCCTCCCCAAATGCGACGGTCACAGTAAAATCGCCCTCGCCCGACCCAAAACTGCCGACTCGGATAGTGTGCAAACCTGATTCTTCTACCGTATAGATGATCTGCGAATTGAAAGTTCCACCCGCTCGATCATAGTCATCGTTACTCCTGACTAAAGCGCCAGAAGGGTCAAGCAGTTCAAGCGTGGTGTCTAAACCATCGCTGAGGGCTTCTGTGGTGATCGTCACCGTATTGCCCGCTTGCAGGTCGAACGGGAACTCAACAACCGAGTTTCTGCTGTCAATTGTCCCCTCGAACTCGATAGTTTCACCCACTTGCGCTTCCAAACCGCCATCCCCTGTACGCGGCGGAGCAGCAGCGCCGGATTCAACCGTCACCGTGAAATCGCCCGTCCCGCTTGTCGCAAAACTGCTCACCCGAATCGTGTATTCCCCTGATACATTCGCTGTATAGACGATCTGCGAATTGCTGAGTCCAGCAGAATAATCAATGTCATCGTTGTAAGCCGCCTGCGCTCCAGCGGGGTCTAACAATTCCAACGTGGTGTCCAAATCGTCACTTAAGGGAAGGGTTGTAATCGTCACTGTAGCGCCCGATTGCAGTTCGAGCGGGAATTCTACAGTAGGGTTTCTACGGGTCAGTGTTCCCTCGAATACTGTAACTTCGCCCGTTTGCACTTCGGGATCACCGGAACGCGGCGGGGCAGCATCCCCAGATTCAACCGTCACCGTGAAATCACCGTCACCCGTACCGAAACTGCTTACGATAATCGTGTATTCACCGGAGGTTTCCGCCGTATACACAAGCTGTGAATTGGTGTTTCCGGCGCTGAAGTCAATGTCATCGTTGTAGTCGAGAAAGTCACCGGAGGGATCACGTAATTCAAGCGTGGTATCCAGATCATCGACGAGGGCTTCTGTCGTGATCGTCACCCTATCGCCCACTTGCAATTCGAGTGGGAATTCTACAGAAGTATTTCTGCTGTCCAGTGTTCCCTCAAATACCGTGACTTCACCCGTTTGCACTTCGGGATCAACACCAGTACGCGGCGGTGGTAAGGCAACCGCCCCAAATGCGACGGTCAGATTAAAATCACCTGCGCCCGCCGACAGGAAACTGCTCACGACAATCGTGTACTCACCCGACGTTTCCGCCGTGTAGATGATCTGCGAATTTAAGGAGTTTCCGTTTACCCTCGTATCAGCATCATCATTCGTGCTGACCGAGTCGCCAGCGGGGTCCAAGAGTTCTAAGGTAGTATCCAAACTGTCGGTGATGGCTTCTGTCGTAATCGTCACCGTGTCGCCCGATTGCAGTTCAAACGTGAATTCAAGGGCGGTATTCTTATCATCAAGAGTACCCGAAAAGCTCAGGTCTTCTTGCGCGTAAGCAGTAAAGACCCCGATAAACATCACTACCAATAAAATAAAGACGCTTCGTCTTAGCATTTGCAATCTCTTTCGCAAAGGATATGTCTCCTTATTCTAATCCGATTTTGAAACAGCATGACGTAAATTGATGTCAAACGGCGCACGAATAATGCCAAATTCTGTCACGATCCCCGACAAATAGCGATTCGGCGTGACATCGAAGGCGGGATTCCGCGCCCGATAATGCGGCGGCACAATCGCGTTGCCAAAAGGCGCAAGCACTTCTGATTTGTCGCGTTCTTCAATCGGGATCAGATCGCCATGTTCAAGCGCGAGATCAACCGTTGAGGTAGGCGCAACGGTATAAAACGGGATGTGATGCTCTTTTGCCAGAATCGCAACCTGATACGTGCCGATCTTGTTGGCAAAATCGCCGTTCGCCGCAATGCGATCCGCACCCAGCAGCACCAGCTTAATTTCGCCCTTTTTCATGTAATAACCCGCCGCTGTATCAGGAAGAATATCATAGGAGATTCCCAGTCCTTCCAGTTCCCACGCGGACAACCTCGCCCCTTGCAGACGGGGGCGCGTTTCATCGAGCAGCACATGAAAATTCTTCCCTTGCTCATGAGCGCAGCGAATGACCCCCAACGCCGTGCCATAGTCAACAGTCGCCAACGCGCCCGTGTTGCAATGATGCAGCACCGTATCCCCGTCATTGATCAATTCTGCACCGTGTGCGCCCATTCGCTGATTGATCGCTACATCCTCGTCCGCGATGCGCTGTGCCTCGTTGAGCAAAAACTCGCGGATTTGGTCGGCGCTGCTCCATGTACGTTCATCCAATAAGCGCATCAGGCGATCTACCGCCCACATCAAATTAACCGCCGTCGGACGTGCCGCTTTCAGCGTGACCGCCGCCCGCCCTACATCTTGCAGAAGCGCGTTGACCGTCATCGCCTTGCTTTCTTGCCCCGCCAGCGCCAGCCCGAATGCCGCCGATGCGCCAATCGCGGGAGCGCCGCGCACCGTCATATCGGTGATCGCCGCCGCAACTGCGTGATGATCCAGCAAATCAACAGTCGCAAATTCCCACGGAATCCGCTTCTGGTCGATCATCCGAACGTGATTATCTACCCATTCGACTGTACGCACGTTTCTTCCTTATGCTTGCTTTTGCTTGCCAAGCCAGTACTCCTAGAGGATAATCCAACCAGACGTTTACACACTTCAATAGGCGAAACGAACGATGGCGTTCCCCGAATTTTACAACCCGGACAAAGTAGGTCAAATCTACGTACCAGATACCGCCGCCGCTGTTCGTGCGGGACGTGCCGCTGGTTTGAACGCAGCAGCGAAAGCGCAAGTCAAGACAATCCTCGTCTTAGTCGATGTGCAAATTGACTTTGTTCACGAAACAGGATCGCTCACCGTTCCCGGCGCAGTCGATGATACGCGCCGCACTATTGAATGGATATTCAATAACATCAGCCGAATTACGACGATTGCGGCGTCCCTAGACAGCCATGTCCCGATTCAGATTTTCTTTCCAACGTGGTGGGTCGATGAGCAAGACGAACACCCCGCCCCGTATACGGTGATTCGCAGCAGCGATGTGAAGGCGGGCAAATGGCGTCCATTGTATGAGCCAGAGTGGTCGATAGAATACGTCGAAGAGCTTGAAGAACGTTCTAAGAAAGAATTGATGATTTGGCCCTATCACTGCTTGGTCGGCACTCTGGGTCACGGACTCATGCCCGCGCTGTATGAAGCGGTTGCCTATCATTCCGCCGCCCGCCAGACTCAACCAATCTTCCTCACCAAAGGCAACATTCCGCAAACTGAATACTATTCGATGCTGGAGCCGGAAGTCAAAGTGCCAGACCACCCACTGGGGACGCTCAACACCGAATTTCTGAACACCGTCGCCAGCTACGACAAAATCTATGTCGCGGGACAGGCGAAAAGCCACTGCGTATTAGAAACCGTCGCCTCTATGATGCGCTACTTTGACGACCAGCCCAAAGTGATCCGCAAGATGCGTATCCTGAAAGACGCCATGTCCTCGGTAGCTCACGCCACCATTGACTTTGACACGATGGCAAATAAAGCCTTCGCAGGGTTTGAAGCACGCGGCTTGCAGCCTGTTGACACATCCATGCCCGTTCGTTAAGTGATTATGGGAAGAAGCGGCGAGCTTTCGTCTCTAGCTGGGCATCATCACGGAAACGGAACAAATTGGCGGGTCTGCCGCCTGTCTCGCGGTAGCGGCTGACAGGTTCGACAATGTTTGCCTCACGAATTTTCTTGCGAAAGTTCGCTTTATCCAGCTTGTGATCGTTCAAGATGATCATGTAGGCGTCTTGCAATTCGCGCAGCGTGAATTCTTCGGGCAATAGCTCGAACGCCACCGCCGAATACTCAATTTTGTAGCGCAGACGGGTCAGCGCATAGTTGAGAATGTCTGCATGGTCGAATTCCAGCGGCGGCAGGGCATAGACGCTGTGCCACGCCGCCGCCCCGCTCGGTTCTTTGATGCTCGGTAGGCGATCCTTCGACACGAGCGCAAAATACGTCACGCTGATCACCCGCCGCCGGGGGTCGCGCTCCGGGTCGCCAAAGGTGTACAACTGCTGTAAATACACTTTGTTGACCTGTAACGTTTCTTCAATCTGGCGCTGAGCGGCGCTGTCGAGCGATTCATCAAGGCGCACGAAACAGCCCGGCAGCGACCAGTATTCCCCGTATGGCTCATGATCACGCCGCACAAGGCACGCTTTCAAATCACGGTCAACCAGCGTGAAAATCACCGTATCGACCGCTACTTGAAATCCGTGTTCAGTCGTGTGTGGCATCAATTCACTTTCCGGCGCGTTGGCACAGAACATCTGTAGGGTCGAGGCAAACCTCGACCATCAGCAGAGGCGGGATAAATCCCGCCCTACAATTTGCGCTATGAGTTCGAGGGGTGACGCGGCTACTGCGCGTCGTTAACGACCTGTGCCAACACATTCATCGGGACGCTGCCACGATCATAGATTGCGCCAGCCGCATTGATGAACTGTGCCGCGCCATCGCCATAACGCACCATAACGGCGGGCGTGCCGCTGATGTTGCTGCTGCGTCCAAAGTTGATGTCGGTCTGCACCTGTGTTGCTTCGCTGCTGCACGTCAGCAAGTCGCTGTAGCTCATGTCTAAGTCTTGAGCAAGCGTGCGCCCCAATTCATCATTGTAACGTCCAGTTGTCGCATAACCATACAGCAGGTTATGGGCTTCCCAGAACGCACCGGGGCGTTGATTATCGGCACATTCGGCAAGCTGCGCGGCGAAAACAGTCAATTGACCGCCCGCCGTTGGGAAATTGCGATACTCAAATTGCGCCTTGCCTGTTGCCACATACTCATTGATGAACTGCTCCATCGTAGATTGATATGCTTGACAGTGCGGGCAGCCAAAGTCCGCGAATTCGATGATGGTCACCGGGGCGTCGGGGTTGCCAAGAATGAACGAACCATCTGCGCCGCGTGAAGAAGGAATATCCGCAAAATTGATCGCTGCCGACCCACCACGGCTAGCAAACAGGATAACGATTACAGCCAGCACAACCGCCGCTACAACCACAACCCCGATGACCAATAAACCTTGACGTTGTGAACCGGGATTTGCGCTTGGGATTGCCTTTTGAGTAGCCATTAACAAGTGTCTCCGTTACAATAGACCCTTTAGATTACGTCATTTTAACGTATCTTAGCGATACCTCAACAGGCAACACTTGTTAAACAAGTGTAAATTCTAACTCGATCCGAAAGGCTGACCATGCGAGCAACAGACATCATCGCTCGTAAGCGCGATGGTTTCCCCCTGAGCAAAGAGGAGATCAATTGGATAGTACGTGCCTATACACAGGGCGAAATTCCCGACTATCAAGTGTCTGCGCTGCTCATGGCGATCTACTTACGCGGCATGGATCGTCAGGAAATTGTTGATCTCACGCTGGCAATGGTCGATTCGGGTGAACGGCTTGACCTCTCCGACATCAGCGATTATTGGGTGGATAAGCATTCATCCGGCGGTGTAGGCGATAAAACCTCGCTGATCGTAATGCCGCTGGTGGCATCATGCGGTGTCCCCGTCGCCAAAATGAGCGGGCGCGGCTTGGGATTCTCTGGCGGCACGCTCGACAAACTCGAAGCGATTGCAGGCTATGATGTCAACCTCTCCGGTGAGCGATTCCGCCAACTGGCACGCGAAAACGGGATCGTGCTGGCGGGTCAATCGCTGGCGCTTGCCCCCGCAGATGGCAAACTCTACGCCTTGCGTGATGTGACAGCGACGGTTTCCAGCCTCCCGCTCATCGCCAGCAGCATCATGAGCAAAAAGATCGCGGCGGGCGCAAACGGGATCGTGCTGGATGTCAAAACCGGACGCGGCGCGTTCATGACCAC
>JBBQRJ010000058.1:0-15837 GCA_038214955.1 Aggregatilineales bacterium
AGGGGAGCAAGCAGACTCCTGTTTGCGCCCTCCCCTGAATTCGGGGGAGGGAGGCGAGCGCAGCGAGCGGGGTGGGGGTCAAACTGATACCCTGCGTAAGGTGAGTTTTAACTGCTTTTCTCCCTACCGACTTCCCGCGTAACGTGATACAGGTTGCGCGGGTCTTTCTTCAATGGGCAGCGGCTTGCAGCCTATCCCGCGAATGATGCGGCGCACAAACGGCGTCGTGATCACAGGCATGAAAACCGTATAATCGTTTTTGCTCAATTCAATGTGGTACACGGTCACAAGCCGTGACCCGCCGTGCCAGAAATGTTCTTCATAAATTTCGTTGATGATTTTCCAGTCGCGCTGTAACGCCGTTAGCAGGTTATCTCCCCCGGCGTACCGTTGAGATTGGCTGCTCCAGTACCGCTTAATGTCGGGATACGAAGCATGGAAGTTTACGCTTTCGGTTTCCATAGAATTTAACGGCAGGGGACACGCGGTTTCAACCGGGTGGGGAATGCCGTATTTACTCCTTTCGTTTAACATCGACGTTAGTTCCCCGAAGGGAGGCAGTTTTTTGAGTTACCTCTGGAAAACTGCCAAACCTACTCCGCTTGCGCGGGTCACGTTTGCCTCGTCAAGGTTATCGCGGCTTGTTCTGCTCAACACACTGGCTTAGACCCTCAGCCTGTTTAATGTTGAACGATAGCGCTACAGACTGGCACGCATCCGTAGGTATCATAACCGAAATAACGTAGCACCTTGCGGCACTCAGACTGGTCAACACGAGCATTTTCATGCTCCCGGTTTTAACCGGGGGTCGTTGACGAGGATTTGCTCCTGTTAAAACGAACGATGACGAGAATAGTATAGTACAACCGCATTAAAAGCGTATGAAATCACAAACAAACTTTTATTATACAAGCAACCTCACACCGTAATGAACGGGCAAAATGCTTCCAAGTGCTAACTTTCTAACTTGCGACCTTACAATCTACGCTTAATTAAAACTTGATGCATACCTCACCTCTTGCTCATATCTTATCGCTATACCTATGGTATGTCTGAAAAGCCTCACATGGCTACAGCTATTTTCACCAAAAAGGAACATTCATGGCAAAGATCATCGTGATAGGCAGCGGTTTTGGGGGGTTAGGGGCTGCCATTCGACTCGCGGCACGCGGACACGACGTTGAACTTTTCGAGAAACGCGACAAACTCGGCGGACGGGCTTACGTCTACGACATCAACGGCTTTAAGTTTGACGCGGGACCCACAGTGATCACCGCCCCGTTTATGTTCGATGATCTGTTCGCCGCCGCCGGACGCCGTCGCGCCGATTTTATTGATCTCATCCCGTGTGACCCATTCTATCGCATCTTTAATGAAGAAGGGCGCAGTTTCGACTACAACGGCGATGCGTCGTTCACCCTCGAACAAATCCGCAAATGGAATCCGTCAGACGCCGAAGGTTATGAGCGTTTCATAAAGACGACGAAAGCTATTTTCCAGAAAGGCTTTGTTGAGTTGGCAGATAAGCCCTTTCTGCACATCAGTGACATGCTCAAAGTTGCGCCCGACCTGATCAAGATGCAGTCTTATTTGAGCGTGTATGCTTATGCCGCGCAGTTTGTCAAAGACGAGTTTTTGCGCCGCGTTTTCTCGTTTCACCCTCTTTTGATCGGCGGTAATCCGTTCGATGCACCCTCGATTTACGCCATGATCCACTATTTAGAGCGCGAATGGGGCATCCACTGGATCAAGGGCGGCACGGGGGCGATGGTATCGGCGTTGGGGCGCTTGTTTGAGGACATTGGCGGCAAAATTCACCTGAACGCCGAAGTGGACGAAATCACCGTCGATGAGCAAGCGCGGCGAGTCACCGGTATTCGTATGAACGATGGGTCGGTTCATACAGCGGATAAAATCGTGTCGAATGCCGATGTCGCTTTCACTTACAAACACATGATCCCCGAACGCTACCGCCGCCATTGGACGGATCGCAAAGTGGACAGCCTGAAATACAGCATGTCGCTGTTCGTGATCTACTTTGGCACGAAACGGTTGTATCGGGATCAAGGCTTGGCGCATCACAACATCATTATCGGGGAACGTTACAAAGAACTGCTAAACGATATTTTCAATAAGCAGATTGTGGCAGACGATTTCTCGCTTTACCTGCACATGCCCACGTTGAGCGATTCGAGCATTGCGCCAGAGGGTCACGAACTGTTTTACGTGCTGTCCCCTGTGCCGCATTTAGGTTCTGGCACCGACTGGACGACTGCTGCCAAGCCGTACCGTGACAAGATTATGAACTTCCTAGAGCAAAACTATCTGCCCGATTTGCAAGCCAATATCGTCGCAGAGCATTACATCGATCCGCTGCATTTCCAGAATACGCTGAACAGCCACCTGGGGTCTGCTTTCTCGGTGCAACCGATCCTCACGCAGTCGGCATGGTTTCGCCCGCATAACCAGTCAGAAGACTTCGAGAATTTGTATTTCGTAGGCGCGGGGACGCATCCGGGGGCAGGTTTGCCGGGGGTGTTATCATCGTCTATCATCGTTGAAAATCTAATCGGCGGCGAATCACGTTTTGAAACCCCCGCTGTGCTTACGAAGGTTAGCGAATGACGGTACAACTTCAGCAGTACACATGGGAAACGACTCTGCTCGATTGGGCGCAGAACGCCCAAGATTCGCATGTCCCATTGGAGCGCGTCCGCGCAGACAGCGACATGCTGCAAGCCGCATACCAGCACTGCGAAGCGATCACCCGTATTCACAGCCGCACTTTTTATCTGGCGTCGGCGCTGCTGCCCCCCGAAAAAAGACGGGCGACACGGGCGCTGTATGCCTTCTGTCGCGTGACCGATGATCTGGTGGATCGTGCGCCGGGGTCAGTCGAAGACACGTTAGCTTCCCTTCG
This sequence comes from Aggregatilineales bacterium, assembly GCA_038214955.1. Classification (GTDB taxonomy): domain Bacteria; phylum Chloroflexota; class Anaerolineae; order Aggregatilineales; family Phototrophicaceae; genus Flexifilum. Next base: position 2,921 of record JBBQRJ010000058.1, read on the forward strand.
CGCATGGCGAGATCGTGCGCTTGACCCGCATCCGTCGGCGGATCAACCCGTCGCCCTAGCGTGGGCAGATGCGCGGGCGCGTCATGGCATTCCGGTGGGTTACGCCGAACAGTTGATCGATGGCGTGGAGCGTGACCTCACGCACAAGCGTTACAACACCTTTGACGAACTCGCGGCATATTCCTACGGGGTTGCGTCTACGGTGGGACTCATGGCGATGCATATCACAGGCTTTTCGAGTGAACACGCGCTCCCCTATGCGGTGAGGTTGGGAGTCGCCTTGCAAGTGACGAATATTCTGCGTGATGTTGCCGAAGATTACCGCGTCGGACGGGTGTATTTGCCCGCGCAAGAACTCGCCGCATTTGATTTGAGCGAAGCCGACATTCAAACAGGGCGTGTCACTGATCGCTGGCGGGCGTTCATGCGCTTTCAGATTGATCGCAACCGCCGCCTGTACGATGAAGCTCTGCCGGGCATCGCCGCGTTGAACAGCGAAGGTCGCTTTGCGATTGCCGCCGCCGCCGAACTGTACCGCGCTATCCTCACGGATATTGAAGCCAACGATTACGACGTGTTTTCGCGCCGCGCCCACATCCCCACGACGGGTAAGGTCGTCCGTTTGCCGCGCATCTGGTGGCGCAGTCGCACCGTTAAGCTGCCTTGATCTGTTCCCCGTCTAACCTGCGGTACAATAGTTATATCCAGTGTAACGAGGTGAGATCATGAGCGATACAACGGCGATAACACTCTACGAGCAGATTAAAGAACTGGCGGTTAATCTTACCGGTGAAGAAAAAGCCAAACTGATCCGCTGGTTGCAAGTGCAGATCGACTTGGAGTACGTTAAGACATTACCTAAACATCCTAGCTATCCCGAAGGATGGTTTGAACGCACTTACGGGAGTCTTGCTGAAGACCCGATTGAGCGTGCGCCGCAACCGATGACCGATGAATTAGAAGAACGTGATCCGATTGAATGAAGTACCTACTGGACACCAACACCTGTATTGGTTTTATCAGTGGGCGTTCAATCCCCGTTGTAGAAAGAATAACGGCAACGCCTAATAAAGATATTGGCGTTTGCTCCATCGTAAAATACGAACTCTACTACGGCTCAAAGCGCAGCAACAAACCGGAAAAGTCGAAGATGCAACAAGATGAATTTTTATCGCGTTTTGAGTCATTGCCCTTTGATGATAGGGCTGCTGATATTTGTGCTGACATTCGTGCGAATTTAAGAGTACGTGGCACTCCCATTGGCGTTTACGACATGATGATCGCGGCTATTGCTTTAGCGAATGATCTTATTGTGGTGACTCACAACACCCGCGAGTTTAGCCGCGTTGACGGGTTGCGTTTGGAAGATTGGGAAGTCTAAAAAATCGAGTTGAGGTGTATTGGTATGAATAAAGTGTCAGAACAAATAAACACGGCGCATCACATTCCCGCTGAACACGAAATGGGGGTAGGCGCGTGGGCGTGGGGCGATTCGCTCGTGTGGGGGTTCGGCGGCACTTATAACGAGAACGACGTACACGACGCATTCAACGCCAGCCTCGACGGTGGAATCACGTTTGTGGATACGGCGGAGTTGTACGGCTTTGGCAAGTCGGAACGGTTGATCGGCAAATTCCTACAGGGGATCGACAAGCCCGTCTATGTGGCGACCAAGTTTTTCCCGCTCCCGTATCGCTTGCTCAAAGGACAGTTGATCGCCGCCCTCAAAGGCAGTTTGCGCCGTTTGCAAATAGATGCCGTCGATCTGTATCAAATTCACTGGCACATGCCGCCGATGCCCGTTGAGCATTGGTCAGAGGCGTTAGCCGACGCGCTGGACAAAGGTTTGATCCGTGCGGCGGGCGTGTCGAATTACAACCGCGATCAAACCATTCGATCCCACGATAGCTTAGTGCGGCGCGGCTATGGGTTGGCGTCGAATCAAGTGGAATACAGCCTCCTCAACCGCAGCATCGAGCGCACAGGAGTCAAACAGGCGTGTGATGAGCGTGGAATCAAGGTGATCGCCTACAGCCCGCTTGGTATGGGTTTGCTCACGGGCAAATACACGGTTGATAATCCGCCGCCGGGGATGCGTAATGCTCAATGGCGTTGGGTGCTGCCCAAACTCCCCCCGCTGATCGCGTTCCTGAACGAGATCGGCGCGGCGCATGGGGACAAAACACCCGCACAGGTCGCGCTCAATTGGACGATTTGCAAGGGGACGATGCCGATTCCCGGCGCGAAAAATCAACGACAGGCACAGGCGAACGCGGGCGCGATGGGTTGGCGCTTGACGCCGGATGAAGTCGCCGCACTGGATGAGATGAGCGATAGAGTCACACGCTCGTAGGGACGCCATACATGGCGTCCGTCTGCAAATTGTGACTAACGGACGCGAACTATCGCGTCCCTACATCTGATGGAGGGATTATGCCAGATAAAATTCTTGTGGCGGGCGCGACAGGTGGCACAGGTCAGCAGATTGTTGCCAAGCTGAGGTCGGCGGGTTTTGAAGTGCGGGCGCTCGTGCGCGATCTTGAGAAAGCGAAAGAGCTACTCGGAAATGATGTTGAACTTGTACAGGGAAGCACGCTCGACACGATCACGCTGCCCCGTGCCGTCGTCGGGACGCAAGCGGTGATCTGTGCGACGGGGACACGAATCCCGGCAGGGGACGAACGCCCGGAACGGGTCGATTATGAAGGCGTGAAAAATCTCGTACTGGCGACGCGCAACGCTTCGATCCCGCGTTTCATCCTGATCTCGTCCGCGATGGTGACTCACCCTGAACACCCGTTGAACAACTTCGGGCGCGTGCTGGATTGGAAACTGAAAGGCGAAAACGCTGTGCGCGAAAGCGGACTCGCGTACACCATCATTCGACCCGGCGGCTTGACCGATGACTCAGGCGGCGCGTCCGGCATTCTGATCGATCAAGGCGACAAAATCAGTGGGCGCATCAGTCGCAATGATGTCGCGGCGGCGGTTCGTCACGCCCTTAACAACATCAGCACCTACCACACCACGTTTGAGATCATCAATGTTGAAGGCGATCCGCATTCATTAGATCGGGCGGAACATTGGCAGAACCTATTCGCCGCGCTGCAAACAGATCGTAAATTAAATGCTTAAGCTAAAACGACAACCTCACCCCCCGACCCCCGCTCCAACTGGAGAGTGGGAGTCAAGCAAAGCGACTAGGGGTGAGGCTCATGCCTGATTGCGACATCCTAGTCGTTGGCGCGGGACATAACGCACTGGTGTGCGCGGGTTATCTGGCGCAAGCGGGTTACAACGTCCTCGTGATCGAGCGGCGACATAAGGTGGGCGGCGCAGTCGTCACCGAAGAAATCATCCCCGGTTATCAGTTCGACCTGGGCGGTTCGGCGCACATCTTGATCAACCATACGCCGATTGTGCGCGATCTCGAACTCGAAAAATACGGGTTGGATTATCTTGACCTAGACCCGCTGTTTTTTGCGCCCTTCCCCGACGGATCGCAGTTTACCGTCTGGCGAGATGTGGATAAAACGGTAGAGAGCATCGCCCGCATTTCGCCCGTCGATGCTGAGAATTATCGCAAGTTCATCAACCAGTGGAAGCCGATGGCAGAGGGGATGGTCGGGGCATTCATGCACGCGCCGACTCCGCTCAATTTAGGGCGTTACTTGATCTTCGGGCAGGGTTTCAATAACAAAGGCTTGGAGCAGGTCAACAGTCTAATTCGCGGTTACGGGCAGGTGTTACGCCAATCGTTCAGCGATCCGCGTGTCCCCGCCTTAATCGGGTGGATGGCGGCGCAATCGGGACCCCCACCCACAGAGCCGTTTTCCGCGCCGTTTGCGCTGTGGCATCCCATGTATCATGTCAGCGGCGTCAAGCGTCCTCGCGGCGGTTCGGGCATGTTGACTCAGGCGTTGCAAAAGATGATCGAGGCGCACGGCGGGCGCGTGCTGACCAATCAACCGGTGACGCGCTTGCTGACCGAACGCGGGCGAGTTGTTGGGGCGGAAACCGCCAACGGGGATCGCTTCACGGCGTCAAAAGCGGTGGTGAGCGGGGCGCATATTCATACCACCATGCAACTGCTTGGCGATGATCTGCCGCCCGACAAACGACAATTGATCGAACAGTCACGCATTGGCAATGGATTCGGCATGGTCGTTCGTGCCGCCGTCAGCGAACTGCCGAACTATACCGCGCTGCCCACGCCAGCGGGCAAATCGTTCGGGGATAACCACATCGCCATGCAGTTCATCTGTCCCGATCTGCGTTATCTCGAACGCGCCTATGCAGATTATCTCGCGGGGCGACCTTCGAGCGAACCCGCGTTGATCGTCATGACGTGGAGCGCGTCTGACCCCACGCTTGCGCCGCCGGGAAAGCATGTCATGTTCATCTGGGCGCAGTACTATCCCTACGAACTGGCAAACGGCGACTCGTGGGACACGATTGGCGAACAGCAAGCCGATCACATGCTGGAGATTTTGCGGCGCTATGCCCCCAACATGACCAAAGACAAAATCATCGGTTGGCTGGTAGAGACGCCGATGTATTTAGAGCGCGAACTCGGTTTGCATCGTGGCAACGTCATGCATCTGGAGATGTCGATTGACCAGATGTTTATGATGCGCCCTGCGCTCACCATGAGTAACTACCGTGCGCCGATCAAAGGTTTGTATCTCACAGGCGCAAGCACGCACCCCGGCGGCGGGATCATGGGGGCGTCGGGTCGCAACGCGGCGGCTACCATCCTGCACGATCTCGGCAAGAAAAGATGAAAAGAAGTTAACCACAGAGAACACAGAGAACACAGAGGAGTAAGATATATAAAGACAGTGCAGAGACATGGGGGTTGGCATGAACGAGAATGAGATTACGCACAAGATTATCGGGGCGGCAATTGAAGTTCATCGAGAATTAGGACCCGGTTTGCTTGAATCGGCGTATGAGGAATGCCTCGCCCATGAACTGACACTGCGTAGACTCTCGTTCGAGCGGCAGAAGCCTCTGCCCGTGATTTACAAGGGAATACAGGTCGAGTGCGGTTTTCGGTTGGATTTCCTCGTCTCTGATCTGGTCGTTGTGGAACTGAAAGCAGTCGAAGACCTGACTAAAATTCACCAAGCCCAAGTAATGACGTATCTTAAACTTACACACTGTCGGTTGGGGTTACTCATCAATTTCAATACTTATAGGCTGCTGCAAGGACTTAAACGAATTATTCTCGATTCCTAATCTTTTACTCTGTGTTCTCTGTGTTCTCTGTGGTTAACTTCTTTTCCGATGCATTCTCTGTAGTGAGATGTCTTTTATGAAGTATTTCGGTTTTCTAGCACGGTTTGTCCTCATTCCGTTAGCGGCGTTGGGCGTGTTCGCGTGGTTCGATGCGCGGCGCGGCAAGCGACTCCCTGATAAGCTGTCGGCACTGCCCCCGGCGGCGATCCTCGCGGCGCATGTCGGGCTGGCGGTTGCCTACACGACTCCTTGGGATAACTACCTTGTGGCGACTCGCGTGTGGTGGTACGACAAAAAGTTGGTCAATGGGCTGGTGTTGGGCTACGTTCCCATTGAGGAATACACTTTTTTCGTGCTGCAAACTGCACTGACGGGGATGTGGCTGCTGACGATGGCGCGATACGCCCCGTCCGATGATGCGCCGCCTAAAGACGGTTGGCGCTACCGCCTCGGCTTAACGCTCGGACTCGGCGCGGTGTGGGCGTGGTCGGTCTACAACCTGATCACCGGGCGCAAGAAGCTCACCTACTTGAGTCTCACGCTGGCATGGGCGCTTTTGCCCGTCATGCTCCAAACAGCGTTCGGTGGGGACATTCTTTATCAACATCGGCGATTGGTAGCATTGGGAATCATCCCGACGACGCTCTATCTCGGCTTGTCCGACTCGCTGGCAATTGATTCCGGCACATGGTCGATCAACCCCGAAAAAACGGTTAATATCCACATCGGTGGCAAACTCCCGCTAGAAGAAGGTGTGTTCTTCCTGCTGACCAACGTCTTGATCAGCGTAGGCATGACGCTCATGCTCTCGAAGGAAAGCCCCAAGCGTGTGCCGCCAACCGTTCGCCGTTGGCTTGGCATCAAGGAGACAGCATGACCCAGTGGCAGTGGCACGAAGGCAATTCGAATACCTATCGCCAATTCTCGAACGCGGTTGTCCCCCATCGTGCCGAGCAAATAGCGACCCTCATCAGCTTGATCCCGTTCGGCAAAACCGAGTCGTTCCGCGTGGTCGAACTAGCATCGGGGGAAGGCTTTTTGGCTCATGCGATTATGAATGCTTTCCCACAGGCGACTTTGTTGGCGCTTGATATTGAGGACTCGATGCGGGCAGAAACGGCGCGGCGACTCGCGTCTTTTGGCGAACGGGCATCGGTAGCGGCATTTGATATGGCACAGTCGGATTGGTATTCGCATATCGACGGGGCAGATGTGATCGTGTCGTCGCTGTGTGTGCATCACCTCGATGGTGACGAAAAGCGCGGGCTGTTTCAAGCCGTCGCGGATCGCCTATCGCCGCGTGGGGCGCTGTTGATCGCGGACATCATTCAGCCGCAGCGCGTGGAAGCAATTCAATATTTCGCCGCCGCATGGGATGAAGTCACACGAGTGCAAGCCGCCGACCTCACCGGATCGGACGCGCTGTTTCAAAAATTCGTAGATGAACACTGGAACTTCTTCGCCTATCCTGATCCGGGTGATAAACCGTCACCCATTTCGCATCAACTGGCGTGGCTGACTGCTGTGGGATTCGCCGTTGTAGATGTGTTCTGGATGGACGCCGGACATGCGATCTACGGCGGCTATAAATCGGCTGTCGGAGCGAGTACACCGATCTCTTATGCGGACGCCCTCACCATCGCCCAATTGATTTTATCATCGTAGGGACGCACAACGGCGCGTCCGTTCTTTGTTTCTCCCCTCGTTGAATTCGGGGAGGGGTCGGGGGTAGGGTTAGATGGAGAAAATCAGCATGAACATCTGGCAGTTTCAACGCACATTATCCGTTCGTTTGATTCAATGGGCGCTGGCGAGTATCGGCATCGGCGCGATTCTCTCGCTTGGCACAAAGTTCTGGCGCGGTGTGGGATCACAGTTTATCGGCTGGGGCGTGATCAATATGCTGATCGCCTATGTCGGCGGCAGAGTCGCCAATCAACGCTACGCCTCGATGAGCGACCCCACCGATCCTGAGTGTATGCACCAAGAAGCGGTAGGTTTACAACGTCTGCTGTGGATCAACGCCCTGTTAGACCTATTTTACATGCGCGGCGGCGAACTGCTTGCACGACGCGGCGGCGCTTTCCGGCGCGGGATGGGCGTAGGGATTATGGCGCAAGGGGCGGCGCTGTTCATCTTTGACCTGATTCATGCCGTAGACACGCCCGTTGATGAAGCGTAATTCTGTACTGCACGATTCGGCGTTTCTCTCTTGGCGAGAAGCGAAACGCTTGCCAACTTAGCACGCCGCGCTTTGAGGAACATCATGACATTGGACAAAGTAACCGCCTTTATCACCCGTGAAACTACCGTCGGACGCGAACTGCTCGTTTTTCAGCACCCCACCGCCGGAATTCAATTGCCCGCCGGAACAGTCGAGGTTGGCGAAGCCGTTGAAGATGCGGTATTCCGCGAAGTTGAAGAAGAAACGGGTTTGACTGATGTCTATATGGTCAAGCATCTTTGCAGTATTTCGCAGCCCCTTGAACCCGAAGAAAAACTGTTGCTCACGGACACAGTGCTGCAATCATCGCCCGGTGATGATGGCACATTGTACAAATCGGTTACTTTGCGGCGCGGTGTGGTCGTCCGCGTGATCGGTGAGGAAGACACATATGATCGTGTGGTGTTCCCCGAATATCAGATGCACAGCGGGGAACTGATTCAAGTGTCTGCTCGTACAGGTTGGGTTGCACGCCGCCACCTCACCGACGACGTACAGCGACATATGTTCCACCTGCATACGAGCGCCCCTACGCCGCATCACTGGACGCAGGAAGCAGATAGTCACCAATTTTCGCTGTTCTGGGTATCCCTGTCGCAAGACCCCGACTTGATCCCGGTTCAAGACACCTGGTATCGGCTGGTACGAGAACAACTCAAACATTAAAAAAGAGACTTCATGCTGAATCACATTCAAAAGACTCTGCACCCCGAACGCTATCACGGGACGAACCAGCGCCCACCCTTTTTTGAGGGATGGTATTACAAGCTGATCAGCGCCGACAAACGCGAACGTTTTGCCATTATCCCCGGTATTTTCCTCAGTCATGATCCGGCGGTTCAGCACACCTTCGTTCAGGTGTTTGACGGCGTGAGCGGTGACGTAAGCTATCACCGTTTCCCTTCGGGTGATTTTCGCGCTGCCGACTCACCGTTTGAAGTGCGCGTGGATGCCAACCGCTTTGGCTTGGACGGAATCGCGCTGAATATCAACGACTCACTGCGAACGGTCACAGGTGAAATCCGGTTTAGCACGCCAACTCCATGGACGATCAAAACGCTCGAACCCGGTGTTATGGGCTGGCTTGGCTACTTACCGTTTCTGGAATGCTATCACGGCGTCCTCTCGTTCGATCACCGTTTAGAAGGGTCGCTGACCATCAACGGGCGCGTGATCGATTTCACGGGCGGGCGCGGCTACATCGAAAAAGATTGGGGCAAATCGTTCCCCGGCGGTTGGGTATGGATGCAGACCAATCACTTTGGCGACATGGAAGGTACATCGTTTACGGGTGCAGTCGCCATCACGCCGCTGATGGGCAACTGGTTTCCCGGTTTTCTGGCAGGGGTACGACACGACGGTGAACTGCATCGTTTTGCCAGCTACAGCTATGCGAAAGTGGATAAACTGGCGGTGAGTGATCACGCGGTGGAATGGGTGGTGTCTGACCGTCACAAACGCCTCGAAATCAATGCCCGCCGCGCTGAAGCCTCGATTTTGCCGGGACCGAGCCGTCAAGACATGGGGCTGCGCGTGCCTGAAACGCTCAAAGCGGTGATCAGCATTTGCCTGACTCGCAAAGGCGGCGGCACGATCTTCGAGGGAACGGGAACCTGTGCGGGTTTAGAAGTCGCGGGCGATCTCGACAAGCTGTTGAAAGCGATATGATCCGCGCTCTGCCTCGCATCCCCCTTTATGGCTTGGTCATCCTGTGGATTCTGGCAATGATCAGCGTCCCCATCGTCGATTGGACGTTGGGAAATGCCGCGCTCTCTACCGCCGTGAGCATTGGCGTGCTGCTGCAAGTGATCGCTGTATGCCGGATCGTCGTCGTCGCGTGGGGCTTCCGGCGCATGCTGCTCACCTTCGGCGTGATTCTGGCGCTGGCATGGCTGACAGAATACATCGGTCACACTACCGGCTTTCCCTTCGGGCGTTACGCATATACGCCCCTGCTTCAACCTCAGTTGGGCGGTGTCCCGCTGTTGATCCCGCTGGCGTGGCTGATGATGCTGCCGCCCGCGTGGGCTGTGGCACATATCATCACACGTAAGGACAGCCTCACCCCCCAACCCCCTCTCCAAATGGAGAGGGGGAGACAAGCGCAGCCAGTAGACGTGAAATTTGTCGTTGTATCTGCGCTGGCGTTCACCGCGTGGGATTTGTTTCTCGACCCGCAAATGGTCGCGTGGGACTTGTGGCGGTGGGCAGAACCAAGCGGCTATTTCGGCATCCCGTTCAGCAATTACGCCGGATGGTTGCTGGCATCCAGCGTCCTCACAGTGATCGCCTCACGCTTTGCGCCGATTCGTCAACTCCCCACGCGCCCATTGGTGATCATCTACGCGATCACATGGGTGTTGGAAATGGTCGGGTTAGCGGTGTTCTGGGGGCTGCCCGCGCCCGCGCTGGTTGGCTTCGCGGCAATGGGCTTGATGCTCCTCTGGGCGTGGAGGCGGGGGCGTGAATAATAATACGCTCGTCTGGGCGGTGATCGGCTTTTTCAGCGGGTCGCTCATGCTGGCGTACTGGTTGGGTCGCGCTGTCACCCGAATCGATCCCCGCACGGTAGGCGATGGCAACCCCGGCAGCGCGAATGTCATGAAAGCGGGCGGCGTGTGGGTTGGCGTGATCGCCGTGCTGCTGGATGCGCTCAAAGGCGCGATCCCCGTGAGCATCGCCAAATATGGGATCGGCTTAACGGGCGTGCCGTTGATCATCGTGGCACTCGCGCCCATTTTTGGACACGCTTACTCGCCGTTTTTGCGTTTTCGCGGCGGAAAAGCTGTCGCCGTGAGCTTTGGCGTCTGGACTGCGATCACCTTGTGGGAAGCGCCTACCATTGGCGGGCTTTTGCTCGGCTTATGGTTTTCGGTGGTTATCCGCTCCGGTTGGGCAGTCTTGATGATGATGCTTTGCTTGATCGCCTACTATGGGATCACCAACCCTGATCCCGTGATCCTATCCGTGCTGGCGATCAACGCGGCGCTGTTCGTCTGGAAATACCGCGCCGATTTCCGTCACCCGCCGGGGCTGCGCGATTGGATTATGAAAAGAATCAGGACTGAGGACTGAGGTGAAAGGACTGAGAAAAAACTTGACGGAGTTCAAGGGAATGTCTAATCTCGAAAGGATGGACGCGATGTATCGCGTCCCTACAGGCAGATTTTCGTAGGGACGGAATAGTTTCCGTCCGTCTTTAGACACTCCCAGCTATGGAACAAACGATGCTCTCCATCTTTCTAACTGCGCTCATCGCCCCACCGCTAATCATCATTTTGTTCACTGCGCTGCTCAATGCGATCACGTTTCCGCGCTTGCGTTTACTGCGTAAACAGACCCCACCCCCCAACCCCTCCCCGAATTCAGGGAGGGGAGCAAGCACAAATGTCGGGTTGGCGTATCCTTCCGTCTCCATCTTGATCCCCGCCCGTGATGAAGCGGAAGTGATCGCGTACACGGTCAAGGCGCTGCTGGCGCAAGATTACCCCGCCTTCGAGATCATTTTGCTCGATGATCAATCGACGGATGGCACAGGCGGCATTGCATACGCGGCGGCAAAAGGCGACTCACGTCTGCACGTGATCAACGGGTCGCCGCTTTTGCCCGGATGGTTGGGCAAAAATTGGGCGTGTCATCAACTAGCACTCGCGGCGCGGGGCGAAGTCTTGATCTTCACCGATGCTGATGTCCAATGGCAAACGGGCGCACTCCCCGCGCTGATCCAGCACATGACGCGCAAAAAAGCCGATTTGCTCACGGTGTGGTCAACGCAAACGACGATCACATGGGGCGAACGCTTGATCGTCCCGTTGATCGCGCTGGTGATCTACGGCTATTTGCCCGCGCTGCTCGTGCATGGGACGCCTTTTCCCGCCTTTGCCGCCGCCAATGGTCAATGTTTGGCATTCCGGCGCAAAGCCTACGACAAAATTGGCGGACACATCGGCGTTCGCAATCGTATTGTCGAAGATATTGTGTTCGCACGGCGCATCAAAGCGGCGGGATTGCGCTTACGCATGGCAGACGGCGCGGGCTTGATCACCTGCCGTATGTATCGCAACTGGCGCGGGGTGCGTGACGGTTTCGCCAAGAACATCACGGCGGGTTACGGCGGCAAGGTGATCTATTTGCTGGCGGCGACGGTGTTTCACTGGTTGATATTCCTTGTGCCGCCGCTGTGGTTGATGTTCGGTGAGCTGCTACCCGTTGATACTCTCTACCCGTTGATGCCCTTCGCGCTGACAGGCATCGGCTTGCTCATCCGTGCGATCACAGCGGCGGTGACGCGCCAGCGCGTGCAAGATGCGATCTTCATGCCCGTGTCGGCGCTGCTGATGACGGGGATCGCCGCACAAGCGATCTACTGGCAAGCGCGTTACGGCGGCGTACAGTGGAAAGGGCGCTTGATCAAGCCGGATGAACACGAGCCGCCTGTGTTAGTAGAATAGAAGCTAAAGAAAAAATCGCCACGCAACCGCTATCAGGGATTCGTAAAAATTCCGACAGCGGCAAATACTTAAGATTTGGCATATAAGAAGACCTGTTCGTCATCCATTAGATCGAATAGGGTTGCTACATTTGATGTCATAGACCACAGCCACTAAAGTGGCGTGGCTTGCAACTGAGGCGGGGTTGACTTGCAAGCAAGTGTACCCAATTCACCCGTCACCAGAGGCTAAATGACCGTAGCCCAAGCACTAATATTTTTCGCGGCGTTCACGTCGGCATGATCGGCGTGTCCGCATTTCACACACAGGAATTGGCTTTGACTCTTGCGATTGGCTTTCTCGATATGTCCACAGGCAAAACAGCGTTGGCTCGTGTAGCGTGGATCAACCACGCGCACTGGAACGCCAGCACGTTTTGCTTTGTAGGAAAGGAAAGCTCTCAGTTGAGCGAACGCCCAATTGCTGTGTTTTGCTCGTGTGTCTGCGCCCTTGACCCTTGTCCTCGTGCGAATGCCCGTCAGGTCTTCAACGGCTATCGCACGATTCGTGTGTACAGCGCATTGCACAAGTTTCTTACTGATGCAGTGATTGATGTCCGTTTGAAAGCGACGCTGTTTCCCTGCCAGTCGCTTGAGGTGGCGTTTGGCGGAGCGCGTGTTTCTACGTTGCAGATTACGCCGGAGGCGCTGATGTTTAACGCGATTGCGTTCAATCGTGTCACTGGTCATGACATCCCCGTCGCTAGTGGTAGCGATGTTCACCACGCCCATATCGACCCCAAGTGCGCCTTCGGTTTGCTTCTCGCTCGGATCGGGAATGTCGCAAGTCGCAAGAACGTAGAACGCGCCCTTGTGGTAAACCAAATCAGCTTCACCCCTCTGATATTGCAAGAGGTCGTATTGAAGTTGTCCGGCGACATAAGGAATATTCAAGCGCCCGGCAATGCTCCAAATCGAAACGCAGCGCAAGTCGGTGTACCACTTGAGGATACGGTCATCGTA
>JBBQRJ010000059.1:0-15623 GCA_038214955.1 Aggregatilineales bacterium
GACATCACGCAGACCGGGTAATTCACGCCACGTTTTGCCACCATCGCTAGAATGAAATAATGCAGCATCTTCAACGCCTGCATAAACGGAGTCCGGGTCGGTGGGTGAGGGTTCAAGATGCCAGACGCGCTTAAATTCCCATGGGTGCTGCGTACCGTCGTACCACTGATGGGTTCCGGGTATGCCGTCGTAAGCAAATTCATTACCGACGGCTTCCCATGTTTTTCCGGCGTCGTTGGAGCGTTGGATGAGCTGACCAAACCAGCCGCCAGACTGGGACACATAGATGCGGTTAGGGTCGCTGGGCGTCCCGGTGATGTGATAAATCTCCCATCCCGGAAAATGGGGTCCCTCGACTGTCCAGTCTTTACGCTGCTCGTTCGAACGCAGGACGAATGCGCCTTTGCGTGTGCCAACCAGAACACGGACTTCGCTCATATTCATATCCTTTGAGATGTACATCAGGTTGACTTAAGCGTAGAACCTTTGTTCGTTTTAGTCAAGCAGGATGTTTAGGGATATGGAGTCATTCACCCTGCTCGGTGATTTGAAGTTGGCGTAAAGATCATAAATCCAGTTACACTGTCTCGCTTCTAAAGATACTTCATTGAGCGACCAAATATTGAACAGGAGCCAGCATCTATGAGTCGTCTGTTGATTACGAACGCACAGATTTTTCAACTCAGTCAAAATGGGGATAAGGTCAACATTCTGACTCATCATGAGGTGCTGGTGAACGGCAATCGAATCGAGGCAGTACAGCCAACCGGAAGCGCAGACCCGTCGCATTTTGAAACGGTCATTGATGCTGACGAGTTGCTGGTGATGCCCGGACTGATCAACTGTCATGCTCATGTGCCGATGGTTTTATGGCGCGGATTGGCTGAAGATGTCTCGATTGACCGGTGGTTTAACGACTTGATGTGGCCCCTCGAAAGTAACCTTCAGGCGGAAGATGTTTACTGGGGAATGCTGCTAGGGTTGATCGAGCAAATTGAATGTGGCGTAACCGCTGTCGCTGATCACTACTTCCACATGACCTACGCAGCCCAAGCCGTTGAAAAGATCGGTGCGCGGGCGCTGCTCGGCTATGCCATGTTCGGGAGTCAGGGTTTGGGGATGGTCAAGCAAACCGCCCGCTTTGTGCAGGAGTATCAAGGCGCGGCAAACGGACGGATTCGCACGATCATGGCGCCTCATGCCCCCTATACCTGTGATGATGCATTCTTGAGTGCTTCGGCAAAAGCCGCACAACGACTCGGCGTCGGCATTCATATCCACGTTTCAGAAACCCCTGCACAAACTATCGCCAGCTACCAAAAGCGCGGGATCACACCGATTGAGGTGCTTCAACGGACAGGTATTTTGGATGTGCCAACGATTCTCGCTCATGTCTGTGGCGCAACCCCAACCGATATTGGTCTCTTAGAGAAGTATCCTGTTGGAATTGCCCATGCGGTCAAGACGTATCTCAAACTTGGGGAGAAAACCGCACCCGTCGTAGAATTTGCCGCAGCAGGTATCCCGGTGGGGTTAGCAACCGATGGAGTCGTGAGCAACAGCACGCTCAATTTGTGGGAGACTCTGCGTTTGATGGCGCTCACGCAGAAAGAACGCATGGGACAGGGGGAAGCGATGCCCATTGGACAGGCACTTGCGATTGCGACGCACGGAAGCGCCCGCGTTTATGGTCAGCCCGATGAGCTTGGCAGCGTGACACCCGGCTATCTCGCTGATCTCATCCTGATCGATTTGAACGGAACGCATCACCAACCCCTGTATAACATCCCCGCGAGTCTGGTTTACAACATGCAAGCGCCGGATGTTCGCACGGTGATTATTGATGGACAGGTTGTCATGCATGACCGCCAATTGCTCACGATTGATAAGGCAGAAGTGATCGCGCAGGTGCGTTCCCGCATGAGCCGCCTGTCACAGCTTGACCCGGAAAAGCGTATCCAGAGGTATGGCAATTAGATAATCACCTTACGCAGATCGTTATTTCTGACCCCACCCCCGACCCCTCCCCGAATTCGAGGAGGGGAGCAAGCAGACTCGTGTTTGCGCCCTCCCCCGAATTCGAGGGAGGGAGACGAGCGCAGCGAGCGGGGTGGGGGTCAAACTGACACCCTGCGTAAGGTGAGTTAGATAATCACGACGGTGCTTGGCGACGTTCCAACAATCGGTTTACGTCGCTATTCTGTTGGGCGCGTGCCTGACGATAGTCTAGGGTGGTCAAAACGCGATCCTGCATCAGCCAGCGCCCATCAACCATCGTGTCTGTGACATGAAATCCGTTGATGCTGTAGACGAGCGCGGTAAATGGTGAATTTGTCGGCAGGGGAGTCCAACCAATTTCTGACCCATCGAGCAGAATAAGGTCTGCTTTCTTCCCGCTGGCAATTTCGCCAATGTCATGTTCCAGCCCTAATGCTTTTGCACCGCCCATCGTCGCCATATCGAGGACTTCACGAGCAGATAACGCACCGGGTCGCTGTTCTCGAAAACTGGCGAGTTTGGCAAGGGTACGCATTTCTAGGAATAGATCGTAGTCGTTGTTATTGCACACGTTGTCCGTCCCAATCGCCACATTGATACCGGCGGCACGCATCCCAACAACGGGCGCGGCTGCTGCACCTGCCCGCATACAGGCACTCGCACAGGCAACCGCGCTAAAGGGATGCTGACTCAAGATTTGCCAGTCCGCTTGCGGGATTGTCAATGAGTGAGCGGCAAGCATGGGTTGTTCAAACATGCCAAGTTCGTCCATTTTCCGAACGGCTGTCATCCCGAAATGCTCGGCGCAAAATGCATCTTCTTCGCCAATCGTGGATAGATGAATATGCATTCCGGTGTTGTACTTCTGCGCGAGGATACGCTCAATCTTCATCGTTTCCGGGCTGTTATCCACGAAGAACGCATGAGGACCTACCCACCCGCGAAGCCGACTCGTCTGACTGCTGTTGATGTTCTCCAGAAACCCTTCTAGCGCGGTGAGTTCGCGCTCACGCGCTACCGGATCATCCAATTCAACCACGCCGTAAGCCAATGCTGCCCGCAGTCCACTGCGTTCGACCACCGGAATCACCTGATCCATATAGAAATATTGATCCGCAAATGTGGTTGTCCCCGTGCGGATCATTTCCGCGCAAGCAACCTCCACTGACGCGGGAACCATATCAGCGGTCATGACCAGTTCGAGAGTCCGAATCGTGTTGTACCAACCGTCTAACGTCAACAGGGATACGCCCTCTGCCAAACCGCGAAACAGAGTCATAGGCGTGTGAGTGTGGGCGTTGACCAACCCCGGCATGAGCAGTTTGCCGCTAAAGTCGATGGTTTCATCAAAGGATCGGTTGGACGCGAGATCAGACACGACTCCAACTTCGGTGATGCGGTCATTTTCAATGATGACATAGCCGCGATTGTAAATGCGATCCGCTTGACCCAAACCCAGAATCGTTCCACCCGTCAAAAGCGTCGTCATCATCCTGTCCTATACTGATTCTAGGCGCTGTACAAAAAATTCTTCAAAACGCGGGATGTCAACGGAAACGGCAACCTCAATGGGGCTGTTTGGGTCATGGCGCATGAGCGTTGCGCCGATTGAGTATTGCCCGCCTAGCTCGACATCGACACGCACTCGTTCTGTTTTTATCAAGGTTGGGTCAATGATGGCTGCGACAGCAAGCGGATCATGTAGGAATGTCCAGCCATTCTCACGAAAGAACGGGTACACAGCGACTTGATCGGCAACTGCCGCGTGAAAGGGTGTGCCACCTGCCCGAATACGGCGTAAACCCTCCGCCGTCACTCGTACTTGGGTCGTCAAATCAAGGGGGACGAGAGTTGTCGGTATTTTCGATGAAAAGACAACATGCGCGGCGTCGGGGTCACTGATGATATTATGTTCAGCATAAGGGAGATCAAGGCGTCCCACGCCGCGAATAACGCCGCCCATCAACGTAATATGCTTTAGGGGAAGCTGTGGCTCACGGATGAGCGCCAGCGCAATATTCGTCAGCGGCGCAATGCCAATCAAGTGGATTTGACCGGGGTTTTCTTTCGCCATACGCACGATAAAATCAACGGCGTGTTCAGACGAATAGGGGATATGCTGATCGTCCGGTGTCAGCAGTCCTTGACCTTCATGTCCGCCCCAATAAATTGGACGCTTGTTAAGCAGTGGATTGCGGACGCCAGCGGTCACGGGAATATCAGCGACTTGACGCAGTTGAAGCAGTTTAGCGGCATATCGCGCTCGTAAATCGACATCGCCGTAAACGCACGAAATCCCTCTCAGCGTGAGTTCAGGCGAAGCAAGAATAAGCGAGAGGGCAAGACAATCGTCTATATCAGTCGCAATATCGGTATCAAGGATGACATCAATGGGCATGGTTACACCTCAGGATTAACAAACAATCGAACTACTGGTGTGCAATAGGGTCATTGGCTATACTGACTAAACTACGCAGAACCTTTTGTAATTTTTGTTCTAGCAGTCTACACCAGACTGTGTTTAACTAAATGTACATTTTTTGTCAAAGGAGAGAGTCATGTTAACCGTAGTTCGCAGACGAGTTTTTTTCCTCATGGTGGTTGTTCTATTGTTTGGCGCACTTGCCGCAAACGCACAAGACGCGACCCCTGAAGTCGTTGATGCGTGCCTTGCAGACGTTTCGATGGAAGCCACCGAAGCCGCACCCGCAGCCGACAACAGCGACATTTCGTTCGCTATCATTCTCCCCAATGCGCGTGGAGATCGTTCTTTCATTGACTCGGCGGCGGCAGGCGCAGAACGCGCAATCGCTGAACTGGGCGTTCAAGGCACGATTATTGAAACCGCGGGCGTTCAGGAACATGATGCCGCGATTCGCCGTGCCATTCAGGATGATCCTGATTTGATCATCACTATTGCCGTTGACTTCACCACTATTGAAGAACTTGCTGACGAATTCCCCGATCAGATGTTCGCCGCGCAGGAAACCTTCTTCCCCGCGACCCCCGAACTCGACAATCTGGCGCTGTTTAACATCTTCACCCACGAAAACAGCTACCTTGCGGGTATCGCTGCCGGTATGCTCACCCGTACAAAGATCGTCGGTTCGGTGGGTGGGTTGGATGCCCCCGGAATCAACCTGTTTATCGTCGGGTTTGAAGAAGGCGTTATGTCGGTTTGCGAAGATTGTACGTTACTTCGCAGCTATGTGGGCGACTTTTCCGACCCGGTAACAGGCAAGGAACAAGCCCTCACCATGTTTGCAGAAGGCGCAGACATCCTCTATCAGGTGGCAGGGCGCAGCGGTGAAGGTGTCCTCGATGCAGCAGCAGAAACAGGAAATCTCGCCATCGGCGTAGATAGCAATCAAGACGATCTGTATCCCGGTTCAGTGCTTGTTTCGGCATTGAAGCGCGTCGATAACGCCGTTTTTAGCTTCGTGCAAAGCATTGTCGATGGCACGTATGTACCCGGCGTCACGAATGTCGGTATGGCAGAAGGTTTCGCGGGGTTAAGCTGGGACGTTGGCATTTGCTCACGCACATTTGACCAGAACGGTCCCGCCGACTTGGTGGAACAGCTTCCCGAAGTTCGCGTGGCAATCGAAGCGGCACGGGCGGCTATCCTAGCGGGTGATATTGTCGTGACCAACGTGCTTATGGAATCGGCGCAGTAAATAAGTTCAACACAGCAGAGAATCAGTCGCGTTAGGGCTTATAACCTTAACGCGACTATTTGCTTTTCAGGGGGTGCGATGACTAGTGCGCTTGAAATGCAACACATTCGCAAATATTTCCCCTCGTCGCGGGTGCTGGCATGTGATGATGTGAACCTTGAAGTCCAAAAGGGCGAAGTCCATGCGATTGTCGGGGAAAACGGCGCGGGCAAAACGACCCTGATGAGCATCCTGTATGGCTTGGTTATCCCCGATCAAGGGCAAATTCTCATTAACAGCGTGCCAGCGCGGATCGCTCACCCACATGACGCAATCCGCTTGGGCATCGGCATGGTTCACCAGCATTTTAAGCTAGTTCCTTCTTTCACGATTGCGGAAAATATCATGCTTGGCATCGAGCCAAACCGTGCTGGTTTCATTGATGGTGGGGCAGAAGCCGAGAACGTGCGGCGCTTGGCAGAGAGTTTTGGTTTGCCAGTCAATCCCGATTTGCGGATACGCGATGTTTCAGTAGGGATGCAGCAGCGTGTCGAAATCCTCAAGATTTTGCAGCGAAACGCGCAAATTCTCATCCTCGACGAACCTACTGCCGTTCTCACCCCTCAAGAAGTACGCGAACTGCTTGCCGTTGTGCGTAACCTTGCGAAAGCAGGGCGAACGATCCTGTTCATCACCCACAAGTTAGCCGAAGTCAAAGCCGTTGCCGACAATGTGACCATCATGCGGCGGGGGCAAAACGTTGGCACTCATGCGACACATGGCATCAGCATTCGTGATACAGCGAATATGATGGTCGGGCGCGTGGTCACGCTGCAAGTGGAAAAGACTCCTGCAAAACCGGGTGAGGTGATCCTGAATGCGGAACATTTGCTTGTAGCGGGTTCAGGCGGCATCCCGGCGGTGTTCGGGACGAGTCTTGAAATTCACGCTGGTGAAATTTTGGGGATCGCTGGTGTGAGCGGCAACGGACAAACCGAACTTGTGGAAGCCATCGTCGGTCTGCGCCCCGTCGATCAGGGGACAATCACCTTTCTGGGTAAAGACATCACGCATATGACGGTTCGTGAACGGCGCGAAATGGGCGTGGCGCATATCCCCGAAGATCGCATGGTCATGGGCTTGAATCTGAAAACGAACCTCGACGAAAATGTTGTCGTGACCAGTTACCACCAACAGCCCTATTCAAAGCGGGGTTTTCTCCACCTGCAACCTATTCGCCAGCTTGCAAAGCAGATTGTCGATAAATTTTCGGTGCGTTCCGCCCGCGTGGGTGAGGAAATCAAAACGCTCTCAGGCGGCAACTTGCAGAAAATCGTGTTGGGGCGTGAACTCAAAGGCAACCCCAAACTGATTATTGCGAATCAGCCGACACGCGGGCTGGATGTGGGCAGCATCGAGTTTGTGCATAAGACATTGATCGAAGAACGGGACAAAGGCGCGGGTGTCTTGCTCGTTTCGGTTGAACTTGATGAAATCCTTGCGCTGAGTGACCGTATCGCTGTCATGTTTGCGGGTAGAGTGCTGGCGATATTGGATGCGACAGAAGCAACTGAGGAAAAGCTAGGTCTATTGATGGCGGGTAGTGCTTTGGAAACTGCGGAGTCCTCTGGCGAAAAGGCGCACATATGACACTTTTGAGACGCGCAGTCGATGGTTTGAGTATTCCCCTGCTTGCGATTTTGTTGGGGTTAGCGGCAAGCAGCTTTTTCGTGATCCTCGCGGGCGCACAGCCCATTGAGACCTACCAACGCCTGTTTTGTGAGGGGTTTGGACCGCGTGGGTGCGAGACTTTTGGCGATCTCCTCATCACGCAGGTGGAAAACGAGGATGGTACGACGCAGACGGTGTTCAGCCCGACCTACGGCGCGGGTGGAAGCCGGATCGCGCTTCTGCTCGAACAGGCGACTCCGCTCATTTTGACCGCACTATCAGCGGCGGTTGCATTTCAAGCGGGCATGTTCAGCATCGGCATGGACGGACAGTTTTTGATGGGCGCAATCACAGTCGCGTTCTTAGGCTACTGGATTCCCGATCAAATTTATCTGCTGGCGGGCGTCACCGACCCCGAAGCTGCTCCCCAAGCCCTGCTGACCCTCATGCATTTGTTCGTCCCGCTCCTTTGTCTTGGGGCGGCAATGTTAGCGGGCGCGATCTATTCATGGATTCCCGGCTATATCAAAATCAAGCTGAACGTCAACGAACTCATCAGCACGATCATTTTTAACGCAATCGCGGTGCAGTTAATGGGGTATCTCGTCAACTTCCCACTGCGCTCTGACCTGAATAATATCGCCAGAACCCGCCGCATTGACGATACCGCGTGGCTCGTTCCGTTCAATCGGGGCATTTTTGCGGATATTGAATGGTTCTCCGGCGCACGTTTGGGCGTTGGTTTCCTGATCGCGTTGGCGGCGGCGGTGCTAATCTGGTTTTACCTCAAGCGGACGACGACAGGTTACGAGCAGCGCATGACACGCGGCTCATTGTTGTTCGCCCGTTTCGGCGGCGTTCCCACGACACGCGCCGTCCTTCGTGCGATGCTCATCAGCGGCGCACTGAGCGGACTCGCCGGGGCGCTTGTGGTATTAGGCGTAGAGCGTCGCGTTGTAGATGGTTTTGCAATCAGCGGCACAGGCTTTGAAGGCGTGCTTGTCGCTATCCTCTCGAAAGAGTCGATTATAGGCATCCTGCTGGTCGCACCGTTCTTCGCGGGACTCAATTTGGGCGCAACCAATCTTCAGTTTGGCAATCTCCCGCGTCAGCTTGGCGGGATCATTATCTCGTTCATCATCCTCTTTAGCGCGATGGAGGATTTTCTACGTCTGCGCGTCGCCAGCCTGTGGAGCAAACGACTGCTGCTTCAACGCACGCCAACAGTCGATAGGGAAGATGGGGCGGCAGCATGATTAGCTTTTTAGATAGGTATCAACGTCCGCTGCGATTTGCCCTGATAATCGTCGGGATTGGACTGCTCCTCCTCGTACTTTTTGGGCTTCCGATTAATGTCCTGCAAAGCAGTATTCGCCTTGCAACCCCGTTCGTGCTGGGTTCACTGGCGGCGATTGTCGCCAGCCGCGCAGGAGTCCTCAACCTTGCCATTGAGGGCATGATGCTGGTCGGGGCGTTCATCGCCGTCGCCGTCCTGTACAAAACGGGGCTTGATCCGCTGGTGGGGGCGTTGGCGGCGACTTTTGCTGGCGGGGTTTTGGGCTTGGTATTCGCGGTGCTTTATCTACGTATTCGCATCAATCTCATTATTCTGGCGCTGGCAGTCAACTTGTTTATCAGCAATGCGACTGTATTTTTCATGCGTACAACCTTCGGCGCTTTCGGCACGCTTGCCGACCCAAGCATTCGCGGTCTGCCGACGCTTGAACTGCCCCTCATCAGCCAAATTCCGTTTCTGGGACCGCTCTTGAGCGGCTATAACGCGGTGGTGTACATCAGTTGGCTTCTGGTCGCGGTGATATGGGGCGTCTTGTTCCGTACACAGTTTGGTCGTCACTTGCGGGCAGTCGGGGAAAACAAGGAAGCTGCGGAAAGCGTGGGCATCAACATCACCCGTGTGCAGGTTTTCGCGCTGACGTTTAGCGGTATGCTGGCAGGGTTAGCAGGTTCGTTCCTATCGATTGGCGTACTGAGTCAATTTGTCGAAAACATGACCGGTGGGCGCGGTTGGATCGCTATAACGGTGTCCCTGTTCGCATTGGAACAACCCATTCCAGCCTTCTTCACGTCGCTCTTTTTCGGGCTTTCGGAGGCGCTCTCGTTTTACCTGCAAAGCCGACCAGAAATTCAACTCCCGCCTGATTTACTGCTTGCCCTACCGCAAATTGCCACCATCACGGCGCTGATTCTCGTGGCGTTCCGCGTTCGTGCAGGAGAACTCTTGAAACGGCGCAATTTCGCAGCGCAGTTTGGTCGAGAACTTGACAAATTGCGTCAAGGTCAGCTTGCGGGCGATTAACTGACAATCACTGAAAGGAAACCATGACCCCTTATAACGGCGACCCCTGGACGCTTGTCCGCACACTCCACGATTTCCCCGCCGATGAAGTCATTTCTTCGCTGCAAAAAGAAGTGCGCCGGGGAAATACTGAAAACGCGGCTTTGCTCGCCTACGAGATGATCACTACGAGCGCCGAACTGGAAGAATACCTGTGGGGGCGCTTACAGGTGATCTCCGTTGAGGACATCGGGTTTGGCAATGTGCAAGCGCCAGTCCTGATCGAAACGTTGTACCAGATGCATTTTCGGCTAGCGCGTCCTCGTGGTGATCGCTACCTGTACGCCATTCACGCGGTTCGTTTTCTGTGCCAGTGCGAGAAGGAACGCGGCAGCGATGATCTGTTGAATTGGATGCGCCAAAGCGTCGAAGCGGGTGAAACCCTACCCACCATCCCCGATTACGCCATTGACATGCACACGCGGCGCGGTCAGGAAATGGGGCGGGATTACAGCCATTTCCTCAACGAGGCGTCGAAGGTGCATCCCGAACTACCAGATCGTGATACAACCTACCTTGACCGATTGAAATTCATGTTCAAACCGTAAGGGTTTGCTTGAGCAGATCGAACATCACCTGCATGTCGAGGTCGGTAATGATCTCGACATTCGCGGGATGGTGTAAGCGCCCCCTGTGATCAATCACCGTTTGCCCCCGTGTATGCAACCCCTGTAATTCCACCGTGACATAGCGAACCATGCTGTTCAACACCATGCGAGGCTCAAGTACCACAGCCATTGCCAGCGGGTCGGGCATTAGGTAGTTTTTTGCGGGCATCCCCGTGAGCAGCGGATCCATGAAAACCCGATTGATCGCCTGAAAGAACTGCGCCTTGCTGGAAGGCAGCGTCGCAAGTTCATCGTAGGCGTCAAACATCAACGGGTGTTGCAGCGTCGTTTCCCATGACACGAGACGGGACATGGGAAAGGCTCTCAGCGTGATAAAGGCGGCTTCCGGGTCGCAGAATATGTTCCATTCGGCTGTCACATGATCCGTATTGCCCTGCGCGGCAATCGCCCCGCCCATAAAAATAAAGTCTTTGATTTTGCTTGGGAACGTAGGATCGAGCTGCGCGGCAAGGGCAATATTGGTATGGGGCGCAAGTGCGACGAGCGTTAATTCACCGGGATAGGTATTTGCAAGGCGAATCAGCGCGTTTGCCGCGTGTTCCGATTCGATACGCCGCGTCGTTATCGGGCGCGGTTGGTAGTTTCCTAAGCCATCCTCCCCATGCACGGTTTCTGGCGACCAACTGGCGACTAATGGCTGACTTGCGCCCGCATAGACCGGAACGTCAGAGTCCATGACATCCAGCACAGTGAGGACGTTCGGGATTACTTTGTCAAGAGCAACATTGCCGTAGGTGGTGGTAATCGCTTCGACTTTTGCGGTGGGATGTGCCAGCGCCATCATGAGGGCTACCGCGTCATCAATTCCGGCGTCTGTGTCAATGATCAGGCGCATATCTTGTCCTTGTCCTTGTTATGGTTAGAGCGCAAGTTGCTGCGCGGTCAGTGCGAAAATCAGCGCCGTGTCCGCTAGGCTATCGAGTTCAACATATTCATCGACGGCGTGGGCATTCGCACCGATGACCCCAAAGCCGCAAACGGTGGGCATACCCTGCTCTATGAGGAGATACCCTTCATTCGCGGGACCCGCAACCGTCTTTTTAGGGGTGATGCCGCGCACCTGCTTCACAATATCGGCAAGGATGCTGAACACAAGCGCGGACTCGTCCGAACACGCCGCCGGAATATCATTGAGGCGCTCATAGCGAAATTTCAGGCGTGGATGTTCAGTTTGGATTTGTGCGATCAAGGGATCGAACCGGGTTTCGAGTGCCGCCGCGTCTTGTTCGGGCGTGGTGCGAATATCGACCAATGCTTCACAGTGATCCGGCACGATATTGATGCTCACGCCGCCGTTGATCATTGTTCCCGGCGTGACGATGGTTTTGAATTGCTCAAAATAGGGCGTGGTCGAATAGGGAAACGTCAGCGCTTCGAGCGCCAGCAGAAAACGCGCCATTCCCGTCACGGCATTGGCGCCTGCCGTCCCTTCTTGCCAGCTATGCGCTCCCGTATGAATGGATTCGCCCGTACAGTAAAGCCGATAGCGGACTAATCCGCGATGTCCGAGGATGATGTCACTGCCTGAATAGGCGTAGATCGCGCCTTTACCGTTGATCAATTCGCGTGCTGCTAAATACTTGATTCCTAGCGTTCCAGTCGCGCCCGTCTCTTCATCCGGTACGCCGATAAACTGCGCCCGCCCTCCGGCGAGGGCTTCGGGATGCTGCTTGAGCGCGGCTAAAGCATAGATCGCGGCGGCAATTCCGCCCTTGGTATCAATCGCGCCCCGCCCATAGAGCTTACCATCAGCAATTTCACCGGAAAACGGGGGATAACGCCACGATTGCGGATCACCCGCCGGAACAGTGTCCAGATGTCCAAGCAGCAGTAATCCGGTTTCGCCTTCGTCACTAGTGCTGACAACGACATTGGGTCGATTCGGGAATTCTCCGGTGAGAAAAACGTGCAATCCTAATCGCCTCGCCTCTGCTGCGATGCTTTCCGCGAGATGCACTTCATCGTCAACGCCATTCACCGATGGGGTCTGGATTAAGCGGCGGCAAAAGGCTATCAGGTCGGGTTGCAAACGGGAAAGCGTTTCGGTAAGCTGGTTTTCGATGTCCATGGTTGCTTCCTGTAGGGTCAAAAGTGGACGATCAAGTCCTTGAGTCCACGAATGACATAGCTGTCACTGTATTCTGGCGTATAGTCGAGGCGCATACGCGGGAAACGCTGCATCAGCGTCGTGAGCGCGATCTGTAATTCTAGACGGGCAAGCGGCGCACCCAAACAGTAATGAATACCAAGGCTTAATGACACATGCGGGTTATCTTCTCGCGTGATGTCCAATTGATCAGCCTGATCAAACTGCGCCGGATCGCGGTTTGCCGATCCAAATAACAGCGCAATCTGTTCCCCCTGTTTGAAGGGATAGCCGCGAAATTCGATGTCTTCCAGTACCCAGCGGCGGAACAATTGCAGCGGCGTATCATAACGCATCAACTCTTCGACGGCGGTCTTAGCCCGCTCTGACGGATGATCACGCAGCAGTTGAAGCTGAGTCGGATTTTGGAACAATGCGAATATCCCGTTTCCCATGACGTTTACAGTCGCTTCATGCCCTGCATTGAGCAGTAGAACACAAGTTGAAATTAGTTCATCTTCGGTCAGCACGTCGCCCGCTTCTTCAACGGTTGCCAGCGCACTGATGAGATCATCTTGAGGCTGTTGGGCGCGTAAACGGGAGAGGTAACGCAAATAATCGGAAAATTCTTGCGCCGCTTGAACAGCGTGATCAGCCTGTTCCTCGGTGTGATTCAGCTCGTACATGGCGACAATATCATGTGACCAGGGGCGCAGTCGATGACGGTCACTTTCGGGAATCCCTAGCAGTTCGGCAATCACCGTAACGGGGAGCGGCACGGCAAAATCTTCGAGAATGTCCATCTCGCCCCGTGTTTCGACTGCATCCAAAAGACCGTTCGCTATCGCTTGTATGCGACCACGCAAATTCTCGATTCGACGGGGTGTAAACGCCTTATGCACCAACGAACGCAACCGTGTGTGATCGGGCGGTTCCTTGTCGAACATCGAGTTTTCGCTCAACTTGTCAAACGGCGCATAACGCTCGTCCCTAGGCGACAGTCCAAGTTCAGCGCGGCTCATCACATGATCGATGGAGCGCCCCAACCGCCGATCACGCAGCAATGCGGTAACATCAGCATGACGGCTGACAACCCACAAGGCTAAGCCCTCAGCGTAAAAAATCGGTGTTTCCTGACGCATCGCGGCGTAAACAGGATAAGGATCGCGCTTAAACGTGGGTGAGTTAGGGTCGAAGGTCATTTGAATTCTCTTTCTAGCAGTATACAGCGATTGAAGATCGCATCTCTCTCAGCAACCGCTAGTTTAGAAACTTAATTCGTAAAATTACTTGCCATTTGTAGCAAAAGGCAGTAGCCTTTGGATGCTGCATATCACATATATCAAGGAGTTCCTGCATGAATAATACACATCAAAAATACAATGTTCCGAAGTTCTTATTAATGGCGCTACTTATTAGTGTCATTTTCATTACTTTTGGAATGGCGCAAGCAAGCTATGATACTAAAGTCGCCGACTCCTCACAACAAGTACTGCACACCCTAGCCCCTATTCAGCAGACCACCACTTCTCAAGGACTCATTGCCTTCCACAGTAACCAAGAGGGGAACAATGAAATCTACACCGTGACTGCGGACGGTTCTCAGACGACTCGCATCACCACAAACGAAGAAAACGATGTGGAACCTGCTTATTCGCAGGATAGTTTACGCATTGCCTTTACGACTGACCGGGATGGCAACGCTGAAATCTACACGATGTTTGCCGACGGCACCGACCCAATTAACCTTACAAATCATGAGGGTGGGGATATTGAAGCCGCTTATTCGCCGGATGGCTCACGCATTGTATTCCGGTCAAATCGGGACGGTAACTGGGAAATCTACAGCATGATGGCTGCCGATGGTAGCGACTTGATCCGTCTTACCAATACAGCGACAGATGAAGTAGACCCTGCTTATTCTCCCGATGGAAGTCGTATTACGTTCGGGGGTCGGGAAACTGGCAACTTTGAAATCTACAGCATGATGGCTGCTGATGGTAGCGACTGGGTACAGATCACACATAATGCTGCGGAAGATGTTCAGCCGTCCTACTCGCCGGATGGAACACGCATTGTGTTTCGGAGTAACCAGGATGGTGATTTTGAAGTCTACAGCATGGCTGTCGATGGCAGTGACCTGATTAATCTCACCAACAATAATGCGGATGATGGGTTGCCTGCTTACTCCCATGACGGGACACACATCGCGTTTGCGAGCGATCAAGATGGCGATTATGAAATTTACAGCATGGTTGCTGCCGATGGCAGTGACCTGATGCAGCTCACCAATAACGATACGGTTGATTTGTTCCCTGCCTACGCGCCTGTGACGCTTGGCACTGGCGAAGTGCAGGTGACGCTCAGTTGGAATAACCAGTCCGACATGGACCTGTACGTCATTGAGCCGAACGGCGAAACCATCGACTATACTGCTCGGCAGTCAAGTACAGGCGGCGAGTTGGATGTGGACTCCAATGCTATTTGCGATGGGAGCAATGTATCCGGCGTCGAAAATATCTTCTGGCCGGACAACGGTGCGCCTTTGGGAAGCTATACGGTCGGGGTCAAACAGTATGGAGCCTGCGGCGCCGCCGACTACCCCAACTGGACTCTCACCGTCCGCGTCAGAGGTCAGATCGTCCTGCAAGAACAGGGCAACAGCGACATGGAATTTACATTCGGCGTCTAAACGCATAAACGGATAAACGAGCAGCCCTGGCAATCGCCAGGGCTGTTTTTCTGTATCCATCGCAACACTGCATTGCCCTATTTGTTGAGCGGGAAATCGTGGGCTATTTTCCCTATACTGCGTTGGCAGCAATTTGCTTGCTTTGTTCCGATGGTTTCTCAATCGGTGTGCCAGTGAGTTTCTTCCCCCGAAGGCGGAGACTGTTGCTTACGAACAGAAGTTCACAAAAACAAGTCCCCACATCTCCGCCGTTTCAACTTAGCTCGGCTGCAACCGATTGAATTCTCGCTTGTAGGGAATCGCAAGTCACCTGCCGACATCACCCCTACTGTATCCCATCAATTGAATGCTGACCAACCGCACGACTCAGCGCGGTCTGTTGGCGTTCCTATTGATCCAAATGGAGACGAATCGTGAGTAAGCGCAAAAGCGTTCAAACAGCTTTGCCCGGCAGCAGCATCACCGTCGGGTTGGACATTGGCTACGGAGTCACGAAAGCCGTGACCAACGATCAAATCGTGGCGTTTCCATCGGT
>JBBQRJ010000060.1:0-15609 GCA_038214955.1 Aggregatilineales bacterium
ATCAACGCCATGACATCATCACGCTGAACAAAGCTCATCTCTAGGTCAAGCTGTGTGAATTCTGGCTGACGATCACCGCGCAAATCTTCATCACGGAAGCAGCGGGCGATCTGGAAATAGCGTTCGTAGCCCGCCACCATAAGCAGTTGCTTTAACTGCTGTGGACTTTGCGGCAGCGCATAGAACTCACCGGGATTAAGTCGGCTTGGCACAAGGAAATCGCGTGCGCCTTCCGGCGTCGTCTTGAACAAAATCGGCGTTTCGATTTCGACAAAACCGCGCTTATCCAGATAGTCGCGCATGAACTTGACTACGCGGTGACGCAGCACTAGATTTTTCTGAATATCCGGGCGGCGTAAATACAAATAGCGATACGCCATCCGTGACTCTTCGTCAATAAAGTCATCCCGGTTGATCGGGAATGGCGGCGTCTTAGATGCATTCAGAATCGTGATGTCTGTGCCAATGACCTCGATTCCACCCGTCGCCAGATCATTATTTTCAGCGCCAGCAGGACGCTGACGCACATCACCTGTCACCTGAATCACGTATTCCAAACGGGTGCTGTCCGCGACGCTGTGCGCGTCCGGCATACTTTGCTGATCGACCACAATTTGCGTGATCCCCCATCGGTCACGCAAATCGAGAAATATCAAACCACCTTGATCGCGGCGTCGGTGTACCCAACCCGCCAGCGTGATCTGCTGCCCGGCGTGTTCAGGGCGCAGTTCGCCGCAGTTATGCGTCTTCAACATAAAATTGCTCCTGCGAAGTCAACATAAAATTGCTCCTGCGAAGGGACTTAAAAACCCTTCAAAGGATAACATGAGTGTGAGGAGAAATAAAGCACAGCATGAATTTCTACTGGTGTTCGCGCAGATAGACGATCAAGTCCTGCTCGACAGTCTCCACCCCAAACACAGTGTTCAGCATGGCGAGAATTTGCGCCCGATGATCCGTCGCATGGTTGGCGGCGTGAAAGAGAATGCTCCCCACTTTCTCCTGTAAAGGATCGCCCCCAGTCGATAAATAGTGGCAAACCTGCTCTAGCTGATCATCCGTCAGGGTATTCAAGAAAGCGCGATTGTTCGCCTCAATTTCGCTCCATGCCGCTTGAACAGCGTCAGGGGTCGGGTAGTTGTCAAATGGCAAGAAATGATCGGGCGATGTGCCTTGCAGACGCGAAAACCAGATCCATTCCGCGCTCATCGTATGCACCATTTGATTGCGAATTGACCCGATAGAATAGTCAATCGGCTGCACAAACTGTTCCGGCGTGAGCGTGTTGATACAACTCCACACACGGCGCATTGCCCAATAATGATAATCAAACAACAAGCGTAGATAATCAATCGTCATGATGAGAGTTTCCCCTACTTAACCTCAGCTTTGGATAGTTTTAATTCACCCTTAAATCGTCTCTGAACAGTGTAACTTTCAAACCCGTTCTGAAACGTTCTGCTCCCCCTCTCCTGCTTTTGGGAGAGGGGGTTGGGGGGTGAGGCTAAAGCGAATCAACAAGACCTAGCCGAAACTCAGGTTACTAAATAGCCCTCTTTAGAGGGCTTACAGGCTTTTACGGTAGGCGGAGGCTTTAGCCTCTGGTGGCAAGATTGTTAAATGTGTCCTGCCCTCTCCTTTTTCGGAGAGGGGATTTAGGGGTGAGGTGAAGGCGGTTAAACCACCGACAGGTAATTCCCGGCAAGCTGGCGATCTACCCATTTGGCGATCACAGGATACCGATAATCGCGTCCGTTATACGTCTCAATCGTGGCAAGCGTGGCATACAACGCCATCGCCAGCGGCAAGACCATCACCACCAGCGCCAGCACGACCCCCACCAGCGCCCATACGGGAACCAGTACAAAGCCGATCAGGATCACCATGGCAAGCACCGCAATCACCATGCCAATACCCCATACCAGCCCGCCGACCATCAGCAGCGCCAACGCGCCCACTGTGCCGACCAACTGCAATACGAAGGCTTGCAGCGCGTGGAATGCTACATAGTCGGAACGCTTGCGGAACATGAAATAAATGATCAGTGGCACGAATACGCTCAATGGCACGATCACGCCCACACTGAGCAGACCGCCCAAAAACGTCACCCATGCGCTGCCATGTGCAACTGCCGCCCACAACTTTTCCTCATCCGTCACGCGCATGGTGCTGTAACTGCGCGGCATAGCGCGGGGCTTCGATTTTTCTGGCTGGTAGCGCCGCTCATATTCCTGTACTACTTCATCGCCACCCGCGTTAGCGGTGGTGGGAGGGGCAGAGGAAAGACGCGAAACACGCTCTTGATCGTCAGGTTGACTCATGGACGTACCCTCGAACAACATGGATTGACTTGTAAGTTAAGACTTATACCATGATATACGCAAGCATCTTTCAAAAAGTTGCAGTATGAACTCGATTCGTGTGTATTTTCTAACCCCCATAAATTTCGCCTTTGTATTCGCTAATCTGTTATACTTCGCGCCATGTTTTCAAATCATTTCACCTTCACGAAACGTCTACTTGGACTCCTCATGTTGATCGGAGGGATCGCTGGTTTCGCGGCGATCATGGCGATTGACTTGTTCGATGTCGGACGCGAAGGCGGCATTGGACCTGCACAGCAAATTGCACTCGCTTTATGTGTGCTGCTGGCATTTCTCGGCGTAACGCTCATTCCCCTCGGTGATGATCCTGCTTAGTCAATCAAACCCACTTCAACGCGGATTGATGATCGCCGCACTGGTGATTCTCCTGTTCCATCTGGTGGTCTACGGGGTATTCGCGCTCAACCTCATGCAGTTTCCGTTCGACTACGATCAAGGCGAAGGCTTTGAACTGGTTGATACGATTCTGTTCAGTCAGGGGCAGTTTCCCTACCGTGATACCAACGTGTATCCGTTCTATTCCAGCAACTACCCGCCCCTGTTCCATGTGATCGCCGCGCCGTTTGTGTGGCTGTTCGGGGAAGCCTACTGGTATGGGCGTTTGCTTGGCACATTGTCAGCGATCATTGCCGCGTGCGCGATTGGCTATGCGGTCTACCGCGATGGCGGGCGTCAGCGCTGGGTCGCCGTGCTGTCAGGGTTAGCGTTTCTAGCATCGAACACGGTTTATCACATTGCACCGTTGTTTCGCCAGCACATGACAATGGTGATGTTCGAGACTCTGGCGATTGTCGTGCTTGCCAACGTCAACGAGATCAAAGACCAACGAACGCGGCGGCGCGTGTTGTTTACGGGGTTAACATTCGTGCTGGCGGCGGGTTACACCAAGCAGTTAGCCATCGCCACCGCCATCGCGGTATTCGTGTTCCTGTTCATTCGCCAGCCACGTCGATCACTCGTGTGGGGGGTCGGGTTTGCGCTCGTCGGCGGCGCGATCTTCCTGTGGATGAACATTGCGACGGACGGGCAATGGTGGCTGCAAACCATCACCGCCAATGTGAACCAGTTCATACCCGAACAAACCGTCGGGCTGTTTCGGCTGTGGTTCAGCTTGCACGGCTTCCTGATCGTTCCGGCGGCGCTGTACATCCTGTACGAACTCTATTTTAGCCGCCTGTCCATTTATGCGATCTGGTTCATTGCGGGGGTTGGGGTCAGCATTCTATCGGGCAAATGGGGCGCGGGTGACAGCTACTTCACGACATCCATTGCGGGGCTGTGCATCCTCAGCGGATTGTTCGCCGCCAAAACCATGCGCCGCGAATGGGTTAACTTCCCCATCAACCTCTACACAAGGCGGATCATATTACCGCTGTGGCGCGTGGCGAATCGGTTGTCAGGCGTCGGCGTCCTGTTGATCCCACTGCTCTACATCGGCTATGGCATCGCAACCCTGCACATGCCGACTCAAGGCGCGGTCTTTAGCACCGTTGCCGATGTGTTCAACATTCAGCCCAACGTGCAAAACGGCTTCTACGACTCGGCGGGGCGCATTGCGGGCGGCTATGCCGACATCGGGCATTTGACCACACAGGCAGACATCGACGCAGGCTGGCACATCGTGGATTTGGTTCGGGCAACCGATCAGCTTGTGTTGAGCGAAGAGGCGAGTTTCAACCTGATCGCGGGCAAAGACGTGATCACCAACCCGACGCAGTTGCTCAACTTGGCGCAGCAGGGCTTATTCGACTCGTCCGCGCTCATTGCGATGATCGAACGTCAGGACTTCGGCTTGATCATCATGCGGGCGCAGTTCTACCCGGTGGATGTGCTGCAACGGATCGCCGTTTACTACGAAATAGTCGAAACCGTCCCGATGAACGGCTTCGAGTATATGATCCTTGCGCCGCGATCCACCCCGCTGCCGGAGTGACAACACGTAAACATACAGTCAATTGACTATATGCAAATGCCTGTATGCTTTCGTGTTAGAATCCGTGTTTTTCGCGGATCGTGTTGATCTGGTTGATGTGATTCTGTCCATGCCATGAGTAATTGCGGGCGATGGTTTCAACTGTGACCGTACCCCACTCGGAATGCACCCCTGTCCGATTCCACTGTTCCTCCGTGAGCGATTCGAGCAGCACAACCCAGCGTGCATGAAGTCCCGGCAGAATCGACAATGAGATTTCAAGCGGCAGCGCGTAGTCGGGCTGGAGCGCGTACTTGTCCTGATCGTAGCCGGGAAGCGTGGGGTTATCTTCGGTCAGCGGTAGGCGGAAACGGTTGTTGGCGTTGATGTGCGAGTCCGCGACGTGATGCACAATCTGACGGATGCTCCATTCGCCCTCTGCGACGCGACACTCCAACTGCTCATCGGTGAAGGGACGCACGAGCGCGGCAAACTGTTCGGGGAACTCACGGATCAATTGAATGTAATGCTGGCGTTCTGCGGCAGGCATAGGTTTAGCTCCTGAGCGATTAGCTTTTAGCGGTTAGCAACAGCAAACAGCCTAGCAGAACGCCGCATCTGAGGTTAGAACCATTGAGTGCCGCGCCTAGCAGTCACAGCGAACCGTAAGGGGGGGAAATCAACGCCGTTATGCCCGTGAGGGGATCATGAGCAAATAAGAAGGTGCCGCTAGATAACCGCGATGTGTAAAACTGCACGTCAGTATCACGCTGCCCGCCCACGCCCCTTGCTAGAGCGATGAGCATGATCGTGAGCGGGCAAAGCAGCAATGTGATTCGCAGAAGCGGCTTGATGAGCATCAGCGGGAGTGCGATCCTTCGGAGTAGCTCAACCGAACGGCGTTTTGTTGGGCTTCTTACTCGTATTGACCAGACCAATCGGGCGGCGCTGCGTGAGGAAATCACGTTCGGAGCGCATTTGACGCAGCAAACTATCCACGGACTGCGACAGCATATCCGGCGTGACTTCGGTCTTGTGATCATGTGCCGCCAGCATCCGCGCATGGAGCGCGATTTCGCGCACAAACGCCCCCGGCTGATCAACCAGATCACTTACGACGACGTTATGCCCCTCGTGCCATTGATCGCCCATGTAATGCTTGAGCATTTCGACGGCTTGCGCTTCATTCTGGATCGTCGGGATCACGAAAATGCGATCCAACCGACCCGGACGCTTGGAAATACGCTCGTCAATCGCTTCGGGGTAATTGGTGGTCGCCAGCAAGAGAGCGCCTTTCGGGTTGTTCGGTGACTCGATCCCGTCTAGCACATTCAGTACGCGGGCTTTGTCATCCCCTTGCAGGTAGGCGTCCAATTCTTCGACAATCAGCAGGACGGGGAAACGAGCGGCGGTCACGGCTTGCAATGCCCGTTGAATCTTCTCGAAGGATGCGCCATCCCGATCCGCGCCGGACACGTAGACCACAACGCGCCCTTTGGTGATGGCGATCTTCGCCATCGCCGCGCACAACATGGTTTTGCCCGTCCCCGGCACGCCCGCTAACAGCAGCTTGCGGAAAGGCGGCAGCTTCAATTGGCGGTAGATTCCCACGCCTTTGGTGAAAAACGCTTCCATGTCATCGAGCAGACGCGACTTGATGTCATCTGCGAGGATGATGTCTGACCAATCCACTGTCGGATCGAAGAAGGCATCCGTCCCACCGATGATATACACATCACGGCGGCGGCGAATGCGCGGACGCACGGCACGCGCACAGGCGAACTCGAATGCCGCCCACCCTTCCAGCTTGTCGGCTGGCACGAGCGCGACGGCGGTCAAATCTTGCACATCATCGCTGAAATAGGCGCTGGCGTAGATCACCTCAAACGAATCGCCCGCGTCTTCGGAGAACTTGAAGGCGAACGCGCCCGCGCTGGAGGTGAGTACCATTTTCTTCCCGCGTGAGCCGTAGTCACTGATCGGGACAATATGGGGGCATTCCAGAGGATCAGCACCGTCGTAGCGCATCTTGCCGCGCAGTTTACGTCCGGTCTTCACCTGACTCTGGGCGATCATGTTGCTGCATTCGGTGGATGCCCAGACAGTCACGTAGGGACGATCTCCCCACCGCGTTTGCCACGTTTCACGCGCCCACTGGACAAGCCGTTCATACTGCATAGGTTCTGTCCTCTTTTTGACCTTCTTATCGGCATGAAGCCGCCGCAAGAGAGATGATTGGTTGGTTCGTTTACGTCCGCCCATTATATATTGCGCTTTCAATAATGACGATTCATGGTTATCATGCGTAGGCTCAAGAAAGGTTTGTTCGTAAGCATACCCACGCTTAAAGGCGGGGGCGTTAGCCCTAGTGCTTACCCGACTCAGCCCGCAAGGGCTACGTTACGACTGAATACATAGGCACTTCGGGATGCTTCACCAGTTCCGAACTCTGCGGTGAGTGATTAAACAGGTGATTGGGAAAAGCCAGTGTTGCTCACATAAAACCAGTCGATAACCTTGTCAAGGTGAACGTTACCCCTTATGGGGAGAAGGCTTTCGGGGGAGAGC
Source organism: Aggregatilineales bacterium (assembly GCA_038214955.1). Classification (GTDB taxonomy): domain Bacteria; phylum Chloroflexota; class Anaerolineae; order Aggregatilineales; family Phototrophicaceae; genus Flexifilum. The sequence continues at coordinate 6,865 of JBBQRJ010000060.1, forward strand.
CATAGGTAACTTAAATCTCCCCCGCCCTACGGGGATATGAGCCTGTTGAACGAAAGGAAAAAACCGACAATTCATCTCCGGAGCTAAAACTAAGGTTTCCTTGTCGGGAAAGATTGATGACCACACTTTATGTCACGCACCCGCGTTATACCGAACACGATTTAGCGACGCATCCTGAACACGCGGGACGTATTCGGGCGATATGGCGGCGGCTTGATGAAACAGGCTTATTGGCACGGTTGAAAGCGGTTGAAGCAGCGCCGATTGAGCGTGATTTGATCCTCACCGTGCATACTCCCCGTTATCTCGATCTGCTAGACAGCTTGAGCAGCTTTGATCATACCGTCCGGCTGGATTCTGATACCTATGCGAATCCCTCGTCTTTTGAGATCGCACGCTTATCAGCAGGGGGCGGCATCCGGGCAGTTAACGCGGTGATGAGCGGTGAAGCCTCTAACGCGCTGGCAGCAATTCGTCCGCCGGGGCATCACGCCATGCCCGATTACGGTATGGGCTTTTGCCTGTTAGGAAATATTGCGCTCGCGGCGCGGTACGCTCAAAAGCAGTACGGCGTCAAGCGTATTCTCATTGTAGATTATGATGTGCATCACGGCAACGGTACGGAAGCAATGTTCTACGATGACCCGTCGGTGCTGTTCATCTCGACACACCAGCAAAATCTGTACCCCGGCACGGGCGCGATCAATGATACGGGAACGGGTGATGGCGTCGGCACTACGATCAATGTGCCGCTGGCGGGCGGCTTTGGGGATACCAGCTACGCGGCGATCTTCCGCGAGATCGTGTGGAAGGCGGCGGAACGCTTTCAGCCCGAATTGATCCTCGTGTCGGCGGGTTTTGACGCACATTGGGCTGACCCATTAGCGGGGATTCAACTCAGCTTGAGCGGGTACGCGCATTTGAGCAGCGAAATGAAGCGCATGGCGGAGCAGTTGTGCGGCGGGAAGATCGCGTTTTTCGTGGAAGGCGGCTACAACCTCGATGCGCTGAGTTACGGCGTGGCGAACATCGCAAGGGTGTTACTCGGTGAGGAAATCGTTGACCCGATGGGCAAAGCCCCATCACCGGAACGGAAAGAGATTGAGGGAGTGATTGAAAGGGTGAAAAGGGTGCAGGGGCTGTAAGCCTCACCCCCCGACCCCCTCTCCCAAAAGCAGGAGAGGGGGAGAAATACGTGCGGATCGTAGGGGTGCAGACCCCACGTGGTCACCCGTATATGGTGCGGGCGGGGACATTGCCCCGCCCCTACACTGTTCCCGTTTTCCAAAATTCGATCCGCTGCGCGGCAGGGGTTAAAAGCAAAAGACAATGCTTCGGCGCTACGCGCCAACCAGTGATCAGTGATTCAAAAAGATGGGGGACGCACACACCCGAAAACCGAAATCGCTGAAACGGCCGTAAGGATCGTTGAAGTTGCGGTACGCCGCCCGCGCAAAGACTCGAGAGTCGTCCCACGAGCCGCCCCGCACCACCCGCCGGGCATTTGTTCCACTTAAATCAACTTCACCTGTCTCCCATTCGGTCAAACACCATTCCCAGACATTGCCGCTCATGTCCAAAACGCCATAGGGACTCGCGCCTTGCGGATACTGTGTGACAGGCGTCGTCTTGCCAATCTTACTTTCATCCGTGTTGCATTTACGGGCGTCCCATTCATTGCCCCAAGGGTACCCGCGTCCATCGTCACCTTGTGCTGCCCGCTGCCACTGCTGTTCGGTTGGCAAGGTGATACTCACGCCCGTTTTGGCGCTCAACCAGCGCGTAAAGGCGACAGCGGCATACCATGTCACCCTTTCACGGGGGCAATCCGCGCAGGCTTTGAAACCTGCTGCTTCGGACTGCGGCTTGTCCTTGCGCCACGCCTTCGCATCGCCAGAATAATCCCACCATGCAGGGTTGCTCCAACCCTCTTTCGCCGTAACAAACACCTCAAACTGTGCGTTGGTGATCGGGTAGCGGGCAATCTGGAATTCGGGTACGTCAAAGGTGGTAGGTTCTTTCAAGTAGCCGTCTACATCCGTGAGTGTTACTTTACCCGCTGGCACAACACACCATTTGAAGGGTTGAGGGATTATAAGAGAAAGAGCCGCCTCACCCCCCGACCCCCACTCCGAACGGAGCGGGGGGGCCCCGACCGGGTTGGATTCAGCGGACGATGCGGGCATCGTCCCTACGGGGGTTGCGGGTTGGGGTGGGGTCAGTAGTTCGGGCGCAGTGACATCCGCGCCGCGTGAGGCTTTTGGAGCAACGACTCGGCGCAACCGTACATAAAAATCATCTTTGGGTAAACTGCCATCAAGTACGTTAGCGTACTGAGTGCGAATAAAGATCGTCCAAGTTTCGCTATTGATCAGATCGCCGGAGCGAAGCACGGGAAACATCGGTTTAGGCAAATGATCGGCAAGGGCAACTTCACGCTGCACCCATTTCGAGGTATCCGATTCGGGAGTCATGATGATCAGAAACGCGCCACATTCGCGGATCGCTTTGACGATCACCTGCCACCAATCGTCGCCATAGTCAATACGATCATCAATCCACACATCAAAACCCGCGTCTAGCAGTTTGTCGGCAAGGGCGCGGGCATAGTCTCGATTCTTCTTGCTGTAGCTGATAAAAATGTGGCTCATGGGCGACTCGGATTCGGCGCACGGATATTAATGGGCATTATAGCGCAACCTCACCCTAAATCCCTCTCCAAATGGAGAGGGACTTCAAACGGCGGTGTTTGTCTCCCCTCTCCGCTCGGAGAGGGGTTGGGGGTGAGGTTTCTTTCGGAGAAGGGGTGAGGTTTCGGTAAAACAAAAAGGACGAGGCGTGCCTCGTCCCTACAAATGCGTTGTTTGTCTCCCCTCTCCCCTCTCCGCTCGGAGAGGGGTCGGGGGTGAGGCTTCTTTCGGAGAAGGGTCGAGGGTGCGGGGGAAACAAAAAGGACGAGGCGTGCCTCGTCCCTACGAAATGCGTTGTCTGTCTCCCCTCTCCTCTTTTCGGGAGAGGGGTCGGGGGTGAGGCTGCTTTCGGAGAGGGGTCGGGGGTGCGGGGTAAACAAAAAGGACGAGGCGTGCCTCGTCCCTACAATAATCATCTTCCCGCGTTAGCGTGTCGGCGGCTTCTCGCTGATCAACCGCGTGTAGCTGCCCATCCACAAATCCTCTTTGCGCGTCATTTTGCTGACGTTGATGTCGCTGACATACGGAAACAGCTTGATCATGATCGGCGGCAGATCATTCCATTTGTCATCAAAGACAATCGCCGCGAGTTGATCTGCCATGCGCCCCGCCCAGCCCCAACGGGTACGCAGTTCGTCGGCTTTCATCCAGTAATCGCGCTTTTCCCACGCTTGCGCCGACTCGTCAATGCCTTGATCGATCTCGCGCAGCGAAAACACAATCAGCGAGACCATGTCTCTGGCGTCGTCGTCAAATTCCGGTTTTTGCCCCAATCGACGCAGCAGTTCGGCAATCGTCCGCAATGCCTGATTGCGATTTTTGCCATTACTATCGGTGTTGATCACACGTCCCATATCGTCTCTATCCTCAAATAGTACAGAGTTAAAAGTTAAAAGTGACAAGTTAAAAGTAAAAAACCTATTCCACTTTTGACTTTTAACTTTCGACTTTTAACTACTCTTATCCGGTGGGGCGAACGCCCTTATACACCCGTGCGCCGCTGAGGGTTTTCAGCACCAGCGACGCCGGACGCCCAACGTACTCCGCAATCTGCGGGCTGTTCAACGGTTTGTTGCCGTTCGCCAGAAACACGCGGAAGATGCTGTCTACAATGGAGGTGTGCGGGTTGATGAAATCGGGTTCTTGCGCCGCCGCACGAAGGGTCATTTGCAGTTCGTCCAGTTGAGTCACTTCGCCCGTTTCGGGGTCGATGTAATCGACTTGGCGGTTTTGCCCACTTTGACTCAAGCGTTCGCGCTGTTCCGGTGATAAATGGCTGAGTAAATAGGTGCGAAGGTCTTCACCCGCTGCCCGATCCCACCATGAGTAATCAATGTGATAACGGGTATCGAGAGTCGGCTTGACCAACGCGCTCGGTTTGGCAGATTGCATATTCTCGCCCCCTTTAGGCTACGCGCCGAAGCGCCAGTAATGATTACCCACATATTGAAATTCAGGATCGCTGTTGAGCGCGGCAAAGACAGCGCCGGGTGTCGCACGTCGCAGCACATTGACCGTGCTGTACAGCGTTTTGGCGTGGATCGTGCCTTGCGGCGATACACGGGTGAGATCGCCCGCAACCGTGCGTAAGGCTTGACTCAGCGGACGCTTGCCGTTATACGCGCCGTCTGCGACGTTCGGTTCATCGCCCCACAAAATCAGCAGATCGTCGTATTCTGCGCCAACAGCGCGGCGTTGTTCCTCGAAGGTCACGAGATTGGCTTTGGGCGTCAGCACGCGCACCCATTCAGTACGGGGGCGGTGAGCGCGGAAATCGACCAGAATGCCGCCATCCTCGCGCCGCACGTTGATGAACGCGCCAATCGGCAGTTTGTGTTTGCGGTAGAACGTTTCTAAGCCGAACACATAACGATCTGGGCGAACGACCCATCCCGAATAGGTTTCGCCGTCCTGCCCGTCGATCAGTTTCACGGCGATGCGCTGAGTCCGCCGGGCGGTTGGGAAAATCGAGCGCATTTTGCTGTTCAGCGGCAGAGTCCCCGCCCGCCAATGGGGATAATTCAACAGCAGGGTTACTTCCTTACCCTCAGCAACGGTTTCGATTTCCCCCGACCATTCGTCATCAATTTCGGCTTCGAGCGCCACCTGTTCTGTGGTGAGTAAGCTGGGGTCGTATTCGATTTCGTTGTATTTGAGGACGTTGGGGGTATTGAGGACTTCCGAGGGTTCAAACGAGCGCAGATACCAGAGTACGCTGTCGATGGGACCCACTTCATCAAAACGGGGATCGTGGTTGAGCGTATCGTTGAGGCTGAAAATTTGCAGTTCCAGCGGCGCAGAGTCGCTCACCCCGCCGATTTCGCTCACAATTTGTTCGGTAGACATGGGTCCACCTTCAATCGTGTATAAAACCGCCTCGGCAAGGTTGAGATGTCCCTCATTCACGTCGAGGATCAAGTCACGCGAGAACCATTTGCCCGCCACGCTGACCAGATCGCCATCGTCGCGCAAGCGTGCTTCCAGCTTCGGGACGATCAAATGGCGGCTGTGGGTATAAATATCCTCGGCGCTGCCCTCAATGCGCGGCATAGCGTCCTCAGCAAGCATATCGCTCAATTTGTGATAGGTCGTCAGGTCAGCGGCGAATGTTTTTGCGCTGCCGTCGTCAAAATCAACCGTGATCACATGAAACGCGCCATATTCAGCGTTATCGCCTGTACGGACATCGCTCACCGTACCGACGAGATAATCTTGTGTCGGAAAAAAGACCTTTTGCCCAACCTCATACGATTGTGCCGGGTTATAGAGGCGTGTGTCTTTGAAACGTTCGCGTTCGGCGGCGGCTTCTAGTTCGAGGCGTTCTGCGATCAGCGCGTGTGCCAATTCATCAATTGACAGGGGGGTTTCTCGCTCTAACAGTAAACCTGTCAAATGTTCAATATCATCATCAGAGATGGTAAAGTCGTCTGCCCATTGGCGCATAGAATTGCTCCGGGTAACTCATGGGGAATAAAGCGCGTTCCGGTTTGAGAAAAGTTAAAAACCATATTCATTATAGCTGACACAAAAGTGCGTTTGCAAGCGTTGGGTTGACCGCCCTCCCCCTGTCGATTATACTTATCCCCTGTCCATTGTCCCGGTTTTCAGTAGGATTAAATAGGAATGTCTACCAAGCGTACTTATCAGCCCAAAATTCGCCGCCGTAAGCGTGTGCATGGTTTCCGCGCTCGTATGGCGACTGGCACGGGACGCCGTGTGTTGAAGCGGCGTCGCCTTGTCGGACGGCATGTGTTGACGGTGAAGACCGTACACGTCAAAAAGGTCGACTGGAACGCTCGCGGGTAACGCGAGATGCAGCGGCGCTTTCGTCTCCGTCGGAGTGCAGACTTTGAACACCTGCGCCGGGTGGGTCGCACTCATCAACATCGCCTGATAGTGATGAGTGTGTCTCCCAACAACCTGCAAGACAATCGCTATGGTTTTATCGTCTCGAAAGGGTTAGGCAAGGCGGTGGTTCGCAATCGCACGCGGCGCTTACTGCGAGAGGCGACCCGTCTGCTGCATCCTCATCTGCACCCCGGTCATGATGTCGTCATCATCGCCCGTCGTCCCATCGTCGGGCAACCTTTCGTTGTCATTCAACGTACAGTAAATGAACTGTTCCGTCGGGCGGGTTTGATCAAAGAGGGATAAGGTAACAACGTGAAAACGGTTGCCCTGGCGCTCATCCGGTTTTACAAGCGGTTTATATCGCCCGTGCTGCCTTCATCATGCCGTTTCGAGCCAACCTGCTCGGTTTATACCTATCAGGCAATCGAAAAATACGGCGTGCTGAAAGGCGGTTGGATGGGCGCTAAACGCATTTCGCGCTGTCATCCCTTTCACCCCGGCGGCTATGATCCCGTCCCATAATTGAGGAGTCCTTGGTTGAAGATCGTTCGGCTTTTTAGACGCTTGGGGATCGCTGCCGCCCTACTTTTGGTCATGTTAGCGACTGCGTGCATTCCGCTCCCTGCCGACCCGAATTGGGGTCATTTAAGCCTTGCGGGTGACCCACAGCAAATTCTGTTCGCCTTTCATGACCGCATTGTGTTGATCAACCCGATTGATGGGTCGGTTTCGCAGCTTCGTGACCCTGAAGGCAACCCCCGCTACGATGACCAGAACAATCCGCGTCAGTGGAGTGTACAGGTCACAGGCGGCGAACAAACGCGCTTTTACAGCACGCCGCTTGCTGGTGCCGACAATACGTTGATCGCCGCATCGTATGACAAGCGCCTATTCGAGATTGATTTCCCGAATGCGCGTGTCATTTCGTCTGACGGCATTCCCGTCGGCGGACATATTGTGACCGACCCGATCAGTGATGGCGAACGCCTGTACGTCGGGTTAAGTGAAGGCGATCTGATCGCCCTCGATATGACCGACCTCGCCAGCCGCGTATGGACGCTCGAAACACAGCGCGGCGTGTGGTCTGAACCCCTGCTTGCCGATGGTAGGCTCTACGTCAGCAGCATGGATCACAACCTGTACGCGATTGATGCTGAAACGGGTTCTGAAATCTGGCGGCTTGACCTCGGCGGCGCATTGTCTGAATCCCCTGTGCTGTACGAGGGCAATTTGTACGTGGGATCGTTTGCCCGCAAACTCTTCCGCATTTCGCTCGATGGGCAGATCACCGCTGAATACCCGACAACTGAATGGATTTGGGGAACGCCCGCCATTGTCGATGATACACTTTACGTGGGCGATGCGGCGGGTTGGGTGTATGCTCTTGCATTAAGCGAAGACGGATTTACCCCCGTCTGGAGTCGGCAGGTCGCAACTCGTGTGATTCGAGCGACGCCCATTGTCACCGAAGATTCTGTGATTGTGGCTTCGCGGGATCATAAAATCTATTGGGTGAGCCGCAATACCGGGGCAGCCATATTCGAGCGTAACACCGATGCTGAAATTCTGGCGAATATGTTGGTGATCGATTCAGAAGACAATCCCAGCCTGTCAGAACCGTTACTAATCGTAAGCACGATGGCAAACGACAAACTCTTGTTCGCCTACACACTGGATCAGGGCGACTTGCGTTGGCGTTATGCCCGTTAACTGAGGGCGCGATATGGATATTATCGTCAACGTATTTGTTACCCTGTTGACCTTTCTCTATTCGGTTCTGAACCATGATATGGTGCTGGCGATTGTGGTTTTCACGATCATCACGCGCCTGCTGTTGTACCCGCTCACGGCGCAGTCGTTACGCTCGTCAAAAGCGATGCAGCAGCTTCAACCAGAACTGAAAGCGTTACAAGAGAAATACAAGGATGACCGCGAGAAATTGGCACAAGAACAAATGGCAATGTACCGCCAGTACGGGATCAACCCGTTAGGTGGCTGCTTGCCGATGATCATTCAAATGCCGATCTTCTTCGCGCTCTATGGGGCGATCCAGTTTGCGCTGGCAGCGTCACCGACCCACCTGCTCGACCTCTCCGGGCGCTTGCTCGTGCCGGGTCTGGACAACGCGATCCCGCTGAATGCGAGCTGGCTAGGCATGAATCTGGCTTTGCCGCCGAACATCAGCGAATCGCCCATTGGTTTCGTCTTGATCGGCTTCATCGTGGTCACGACATGGATGCAAATGAAATTGTCCATGCCGCCGCAACCCAAGCTGGCTCCCGGTGAACAACCGAATGCTGCCGCCGCAACATCACAATCTATGACGACGATTATGCCCTTGATGTATGTATTTTTCGGGCTGTCGTTCTCGATTGGCGTGTCAATTTATATCATTGCCACCAACGTCGCCATGATCACGCAAGGGTTGGTCTCTGGTCAAAGCAAACTTAGCTACCTGACGGGCAAGCGAGATGATCCCGCGACAACTCCATCAGTGCTTACAAAGGTTGAAGGACGCAAGGTGTCGAAAAACGCGACGCCGTCAAAGCCGAAATCCATCAGTGATGGGAAGAATAAGCCCACCACCCAGAAGACGGGCAGCAAAGCGAAGTAAAAACTCGTCATTTGTCATAGAATTGAGGTTGGGCGCAGATCGCTATTTCTGACCCCACCCCCGACCCCTCCCCGAATTCGAGGAGGGGAG
>JBBQRJ010000061.1:0-15328 GCA_038214955.1 Aggregatilineales bacterium
AGAATGCGGGCAAATGCTCAATTTGATGACCTATAATCGTATCGGGTCGTTCATTGAGATGGGCGTACCGGAAACAGTGAGGGTTGCCCACAAGCACGGTTGGATTGAAGATACACACGGCGATGCGGCAGTCGTCTTTTCTCCGGGCGGAGATTACGTCCTCGTGGTGGCACTGCACAACCCGATCTATCTGGAATTTTACGAATCAGCACCGCTCATCGAAAATATGTCGATGACCACCTATAACTATTTCAATCCTGATGCGCCTATGACCGAAATCCGCACCGAAGGCGGCTCAGAAACGTGTGTTTTGTTGGGTAATCCGGTGATTGAGGAGCTTACGTCGCCGTCGCTACCATGATTTGAGGGGCGCACAGTGATGCTGCGCCCCCCATTCAAACTAACCCTTCACGCCACCAATCGCCAGACCACCGACGATCCAACGCTGGAAGGCGAAGAACAACACCAGAATCGGAATGGAGATCAAAATTGCCATCGCCGCGAACTTCTGCATGTCCGGCGGGGCGCTGTTCGCGCCGTTCGCCATCGTCGCCAATGCCATCGCCAGCGTGTAGTTTTCTGTCGCCCCTGTGAGGAACACCCACGACAAAATAAACTCAGTCCAACCGTTCATGAAGCTGAACAGAATAACAATCGCAAACGCGGGGAGCGCCAGCGGAATCATGATGCGGAAGAATGTTCCCACTAACCCCGCCCCATCGATCAACGCGGCTTCTTCTAACTCTTTCGGGATGGTGTCGAAGTAGCCTTTCAGGTTCCAGATGGCAAACGGCAAGCCGCCCGACGCGAATGCCAGCGCCAATCCCAACAGGGTTGTGCGTAAGGTTTGCATATCGCCACGCGCCACTGACAGGCGATAATTGAGCGTCTCGATGCCCAAGCCAAACAGAATACCTAAGCAGACCGCCGCTGCCAGAATATTGATGAGCGTGCGCGGTTCGATGAAATTACGGAGCGCCCGCACAATAACCCACACCCCTGCCGCCGCGACGAGCGTTACTACCCATGTCAGCAAAATCTGTGGCAGAACGGCGATCATCGTATCGCTGCGTAGCGTCAAAATACGAGAAGCATTAACGTTGTAAGCATCACGCGCCGCGAACAAGGTTTGTTCGGCAGTCGCAAGATTGATTTTCGCTTCTTCTGCGCCCGCACGTGCGCTGGTTGCGCCGTCACGCACATCAACTGCTTCGGCTTGCACAGTGGTGACACCTTCTGCAAGCGCGGCAAGCGCCGCCTCTGCGCTAGTGTCATTCAATGCCGTTTGAGCGGTCAACAAGGCTTGCAAAACGAGGTTATCCTCGTCATCGTCCGTTGCCGTTTGCCACGCCGTGATCGCTTCTGTAAGGAACGCACCTAGATCACCCGCACCTTGCGCCTGATCATTCAGCGCCACCATATCAACGGCGGCAGCTTCAGCGGCAGTAGCGCGTTCTTCGCGGCGAGTCGCGGTTTGTTCGCGCTGTGCCACACTGCCCACCCGCTGATTGTAATCCGCTTGCGCTTCGTCAAAAGAGTCACGCAGTTCAGCAACCGGCGCATCAATGTAAGCGCGGTGCAGCGGACTGCGCTGGAACATGACAAAGAACGCTAAGAAAATAGCGATCAGTGCGACAATCGCCGTCACCGCCGTGACCAACTGCGGACTCGGATTGAAATTGCGATCCGCGCTTTTCTTGCCGAAGCTCTTGACCATGTTAAAGACGATATAGATGAACGCGGCAATTAAGCCGGACGCAAAGAACGCCGGAGGGAGTGCCGCAATCGTGTTACTGACGGGCAAGGCGCTAAAAATGATGTACAGCGGAATCACAACGCCGGTGGTGGGGAGCAGCAGCAGAATGATGAACCCCAACATGCCCGCCTGTCGCCCGATGAACCGGAAACGCGAGAAGGCATACGCCGCCGATGATCCCAAAATCACCGTGAACAGCGACGTACCAAGCGCGATAAACAGGCTGTTCATCATCAGTTCACCAAAGTAAAGCGGCAGCACATTGGTGAACGGTTCGGTGAGCAGCCGTGTGAAGGCGTCAAAGGTTGCGTTTGCGGGGATCAAGATCAGTTCGGTGGGGCGCGTCACCCCACGCGGATCGGTTGCCATCGACACAATCCACAACGCCGGAAACACCACGACAACGACCATAGTCAACAGGAAGATTTGTAGGAAAATCTGCCGGATAACGATCCCTCGTGTGCGCGGCGTCAAATTGAAACGCGATTGCGTTTCGGCACGCGGTTGGGCTTTGGGTAGGCTTGCAGTTCGTTGAGCCATAGTCGTTTATGCCTCGTCGTAGGAACTAGTCGCACGGGTGATCTGGTTGTTGATGAGCGTGATGACCAACAGAATGACGAACACGACCAAGCTAAACGCCGCCGCCGCCCCGTAAAGCTGTTCCTGCTGGATCAGTTTGTAAGACTGCGTGACCAGCAAATCTGTTTGACCGCGAGGACCGCCCGCCGTGATGAAGAAGATCACGTTGAACTGGTTGAACGTCCACACCGTGCCAAGCATGATCGCGGGAACCATCGCGGGGCGCAGCAAAGGCAAGGTGATCTGTCGAAACTGATCCCAACGACTCGCGCCGTCCACGTCTGCCGCTTCGTACAGGTCGGGCGGGATGCTTTGGAGCGCACCCGTCGCCACAACCATCATGAAGGGCCAGCCAAGCCAGATGTTCGACACAAGGACGGCATAGAACGCCAGCACTGGCGCTCCTGCCCGGTCAAACAATTGCACGACAGGGTTACTGGCTGTTCCACCCGTCGATACCATATCTAGGAATGTACCGATTGCCGCTAACCCCAACAGAATGATCCCGCCGAGGGTCCATACAGTGCGGGAGACATCGAGTTTGCCCGATTCTTTGTCACGCAGCCCAAGCCGCCTAGTACGGCGAATCAGCAGAAATACGCTCAGCGCACACACGAATACAATGGCGTATGGCACGATGACACGCAAATCAATGGGGGGGGCAACCTGCCCTAACCAATCAGTGCGCTCTGGCAGTGTCGTCCCAAACCATTGATTGATGCGCTCTGCCAGCAGGTTAATGCCGCCGTCGTTGCGCTGCCACAGGTTATTCCAGATCAGTGCGGTGATGTAACCGGGAAGCGCCCACGGGAGGACAAACAACGCACGGTAAATACGACGCCCGATCACATGCTGCGCGTTGAGTGCCAGCGCGACAGACAAACCGATAAAGGCGTGGAAAGCGACGTTGATAATCGTCCAGACAATATTAAACCCAAGAAGCGGGAAAAAATTATAGTTTGGGACGTTGAGATCGCCCGTGAATACTCTGACGAAATTATCGAAACCAACAAATGCCGCCGGACTGCCACCGAGATTTTCTGCTTTGAAGTCTCTAAAGGCGATCAGGATTTGGTAAACTTGCGGCGCAAAGGTGATCGCCAGCATCACAAGAATTGAAGGTAGGATAAACACCCAAGGCAAGCCGCTTGTACGCAAGCCCGCTTTGACGTTGTCCCATAGAGAGGTGTTTCGGGAATAAGACTGGGTTTGAGTAACCGTAGCCATGTGGCTCTCATTTTCTAAAACAAAGGGCAAGGACAACCGAAGTTGACCTTGCCCCTGCGAACGTTAACGTCGTGCTGTAATGGTAGAGACTAGCTGCCGGACATCGCCGCTTCGTGCATGTCGTCGATGCTCGCCTGAATCAGGTCATAGGCTGCGACACGAGCATCTGCTGCCGTTTCGCCGCCAGCGCTCACTGCCGTGATTGCATCACCCATAGGACCCCAGAATGCGCCGAGTTCCTGACGATTCGGGAAAGGTGTGCCGAGTGCGAATTGTTCCGCGAACACTTGCAGATTCGGGTTTTCAACTTCAACAGCCGGGTTGACGGGGAGCAAGCCACCATCAGCCGCAATTCGTTGACCTTCTTCACCCGTCACGAATGCTGCCCATGTCATGAACGCATCCCACTTCGCCATATCTTCCGCAACAGTGGCATTGGCAAAGAAGCCTTCACCCTGAGCGAACAGCGCGGGAACAACACCGTTATCGAGAGCGGGCATCACTGCCACGCCGAGATCATCACCGAGGTCACTTTCGTACTGTCCGAGATTCCAAATGCCATCATAGACCATCGCCACCGTACCCTGTTGGAAACCGGGGTTCGGGGATGCGCCGTCAACAACAATACCGCTGTCCACATCTTGACCGAGCGTATACAGGTCTTGATGCAGTTGCAGGTACGCATCCATTGCCGTCGCGCCATCGCTGTCCGCCGCAAACGCCGCGTTACCGTCTGCATCCATCAACATACCGCCGAGGGAGTACAGGAACCCCGCGCTGTGGAAGAAGCCGTTCTGGAACGCCAAACCGGTGATGTCGTCCGCTGCCAAGTCCTCAGAAATCGAGAGGACATCAGCCCATGTTTTGGGTGCATCGGGGACAAGTGCTTGGTTATAGAAGAAGGCGAGTGTCTTGGCGCTGAACGGAATACCGTACAGCCCGTCGTTGAACTCAAACAAGCCCCATGCCGTATCGCTTGCGTTGGCACGTAGTTCATCGCTCACGCTGTCGTTGAGGTCAGCGACCAAACCAGCGGACGCCCAGGGACCCACGCTGTCGTTTGCCCAAATGACCATATCAGGACCTTCGCCCGCGCCAGCCGCTGCGATGAAGCTGTCTTGCAGCGTTCCACTGGGGTTATAGACCTGTTCAATGGTGATGCCGGGGTTCGCCGCTTCAAATGCGTCGATCAATGCCAGAAGCATATCGCCTTCAGCATTTTCTTTTGCGTGCCATAATACAAGATTGACAGGGTCCTGCGCTTGAATGGTGCCAAACACGGGGACAAGCACCAACGTCAACAATGCGAATACAAATAGAAACTTACGGTTAAACTTCATATAGATTGCTCCTCTAACCTTTTTAGAACTCTGGTTTTAGTGCGGAATTTGCGAGGATGACAGGGAAAATCCCCAAACCTCTTTCGATGTTATGATAGTTCATTTTATCGAAAGTACAAGAATTTTTGGCGTGCATAATGATAACTCTGTGTAATCCGCACAAACTTATTGGATTTTACTGAGTTGGGCGAAGGTCGCGTTCACCCGTAGACCAAGAATGACGTACAGACATAACGTGCAAGCCCATTAACCAGTCGGTGAGGTAGTCATGCAAATGTTCTGCCATCATCATATCGTGATAAAGCTGCGTCGCCTTATCGAGCGACGTTTGCAGCGTTTTACGCAGCACGAGGCGATCCTCATCGGTGAGGCGGGCGTTTTGCAGCGCCAAATAGCCAATTGCATCATCGAGATGGAGGAGATGATAATTTTCGAGTGTATTGGGTGGGACAAGCGGGCTGAGATCAACCGCAAAATCGACCCGCAAAGTCTTTAACACCTCATCGCGCACATCAAAATGGCTTTGCCGCAGTGACATGAGCCGCTGATGTATATCCTCAGCAATTTGAATGAGCAGGTCAAGCGGCGGCGGGTCTTGCGAAAGCTGACGCTCGATGAAACCCTCAAACAGCGGGGCTTTGTGCTCGGTGAGAGACAGGTCAAACAAATCCATTGCTTCAAGCCGCAGCGTATTCATCGAGGCAAGCGAAAACAACCCCATCGGTTCATTATCGAGATACATACTTACTTTCCGTCTGTTGTCGGACATAAACGCCTCAGATAATCCCAGGTGTAAATTCCAGTGTGATGTCCATCATCCCAAGTGGGCAAAAGCGCGTAATTCCCAACCCGATCCACCGTCTCGATTTTATAGGTTCGTTTGGGCGTCAGCTTGAGAATATCGTCCGGGTCGTACTGTCGTCCCATATATTGATGACCGCCCCGGCATTCTACACACGGACACGCCTCTCGAAGTTCAGACAATGGATAACGGCACATCGCATCATCACTCCATGAAATCTCAAGAAAGCCTTCAGTTTTATTGAGCGTAATGGAGCGCGGTAGGATTGCGGTGGTCATGAAACGTTCCTCTTCTCGGAAAACTATCCGTATTTTAACATGGGAAGTTTACCACTCTGGCTTAAGGCTCGGTATGATGGTCATTGAAACGGGTTTCTCATTCGATCAACGGCATGGTGAAACGTTCGGCGCTTGCACTGCGATTACCCTACGAGACATATCAATCTGTCTTGCATCCTCCTTCACGTCTGCTACAATCGAACACGGCGTCACAGTGCCAAGCGAAGTATTCACGGAGAAGAACAACGTATGCGTCTATTTCTCGTCTCTCTGCTGCTGATGCTGTTGGTTGCGGCGTGCGGAAACCCAACAGTGGTTTATGTGGTGGTTACGACAACCGCTATACCGGAAACGACTGAAGACTCTAGCCAAGCCGTCGCCTTACCAACCGTAACACCCGAATTAACCGAACCAACAGTCGTTACCTCAGAGGCGACGCTGCTACCTACAACCGTTTCTGTGGAACCGACCTCCACATCGAATGAACCGACTCCCCTACCGCCAGACTTCCCGACGCCCTACATTACACAGGTACAGGTTGCAGAACAGCTTTATGAAAATGGTCGCATGTTCTGGGTACAACGTGTGCGGCAAATTTGGGTAGTGCATATCACCGGGGAAGGGCGCGGCGAGTGGTTTACCTATGAAGATACGTTCCTAGACGGAGAACCGGAAACGGATCCCAGCCTTGTGCCACCCGAAGGACGTATTCAGCCAGAACGCGGTTTTGGTAAGCTGTGGCGTGAAGTTCCCGGCTTGCGCGATATGTTAGGCTGGGCAGTGCAACCGGAAGTCGGCTACATCAGCCGTTACGAATACCACGTCACCGATCAACTTGACCCGCAAGGCAATCGCTTCGGTTATCACGTTCTATACAGTCTCGGCGGAGAACAATTCCGCTTTAACGAGAACGATTCGACGTGGCAGCTCGGCGGCGCGTAGAGGATTAGCCATGAGCGAGAGACGTTGGCAGTTAACATCGCAAAGCCCGCTTGCCCTTCAAATTGCCGCCGACGCTCGCTTTAGTCAAACGGATTATACCGACGACCAAGTGTGGGAAGTCGTATTAGGGAAACCCGACTCGGCGGCGATGGGTCTGCAAACACGCTATGGGGGGCGGGCAGGACTCGCCAGCCTTGTCCCCATGTGGATTGTGGATCGGCGTGCCGTTTATCAGTATCAAGCGTATACCGTTCCCCCTGTCGTGACTCAGTTTGCACCGGGTTATATCCGCCTCGAAGCGAAAATCACGCCGGGGCTGACCGTTCGCGCTGAATACTGGGTGATCGAGTCGCACGCGGTAGGCGGACGCTACACGGTCAAGAACACGACATCCCACGCCATGCCCGATCTGGCGCTTGATCTGGTGGGTTTCGCGGGTGTGTCGGGTCAAGAACTCAAGTTGAATACGATTTCCAAAACCGAGGGCGGTCACGCGCTTGCATTGGGAAAAATTGGTAATCTGCAACCTGTGGTCTTGCTTGAAAACGGTTACGCCACACTGGACAGCAGCTCGAAGGTCAGCGCCAAGTTTTCGCTGCCTCCACGCGGACAAACCATGATCCGTTTCGTCCATGCGGGTCTGCCTGATGCCTTCGCTTCAATGGCGTTAGCGCAAAATCTGCTCGGCACAAATTGGAACTCAGCCCTACGAAAAATCGCAATCGGCTTAAACGAAATCCCCTTCATCCAGACGGGCGATGAAAACCTCGATACTGCAATTGCGTTCAGTTATCACCATCTTATCCAATCTTTTCTGAAACCTACCAGCAGCTTGCCCTTCCCATCGTTTGTTGAGGCACGCCAACCGGAACTTGGATACAGCCCTCGCGGTAACGGCGTCGATCATCCACGCATGTGGCGCGGTCAAACGCCACCCATCGCCTATTTGAACGCGCTGGCGATAGCCTCGATTCAAGAGGAATGGGGATGGGGCGTGCTGAAAAATTATCTCGCTGTGCAGCGTCCCGATGGTTGGATCGATTGGAAGCCGGGACTCGCAGGGCAAAAACAGGGCGTCATGTGCTTACCTATTCTGGCGCGGCTGGCGTGGGGGTTGTATCAGTACACTGAAGATGGGGATTCCCTGCGCGAAGTTTATCCCAAGCTGGTGAAATTCTTCGACCATTGGTTTTCGCCTGAACTCGATACGGATGGTGACGGATTCCCCGAATGGCAAAGCGAAATCCAAACGGGCTATCCGTTTTTCCCCACTTTCGCGCAAGGTTTACCCTGGGGGCAAAACGCCGACATTCGCACGGTGGAATCGCCTGATTTGCTGGCGTACCTGCTCTCCGAAGCGATCAGCTTACGCGAGATCGCCTATTTTTTGAAGGATACAGCGGGCGAACGTCGCTTTGACGAGCGTGTGATCGCTCTCACCAGTGCGCTTGAAACGCTGTGGAACGGCGAACGCTACGTTTATCGGGACAGAGACACACATCTGACGTTAGCGGGGCGCGTGCTGATTCAGGATGCGGGCGGCGATCAAGAACATTTATTAGCGGAACGAATCGACCCACCCAACCGCCTCATTGTGCAAATCAACGGTGGCAAAGACGCACCTAAAATCATGTTATACATCGACGGCGTAACTCACTCAGGTAAAAAAGTCCGCGAAGTGGCAGACCCCACTGATTTCGTTTGGTCGTCGGGGCGCGGTTCTTACACGACCAAACATGCCTATCAGCAAGTAGATCGCGTGCATGTCGAGGGGTTATCCCGCGTCTATACGGTGCGCGTCAGCACAATGGATACGACTGGCTTTGACCTCAACGCGATTTTGCCGCTGTGGTCAGTTGGGCTTTCACCTGAACGCTGTGCAAAACTGATCGTCACACTGCGCGAACAGTTCATGCGAAACAATGGCGTGGTGATGATGTCCACGCTTGATCCGCGCTTTAACGTCAAAGATGCAGAAGGCAGCGCGGGGATTCGTCCCTACTGGCTCACGCTGATCGGGGAAGGCTTGATCGAAGCGGGCGAGATCGAATTAGCGACTGACCTGCTCAAACGGTTAATGCGGACGCAAGTCGCCGTATTGACCAGTGATAAATCGTTTTACGAGTTCTACCACCCGGACGAACCACGCGGATTAGGCGAACGGGGAAGCGTAACAGGCATTATCCCCCTACATTTGCTACTTCGCGTCTTGGGAGTACGTATACTCTCTAAGAAGAAGGTCTGGACGGGGGGCGCATATCATTGGGGCAACGAACTATCGGTCACACAGTACGGCGTGACTGTGAGGCGCAGTTTGCAGGGCATACAGATTCAATTTCCGTCCGGCAAGGTGGTCAATCTGTCTGCTGATGCCGCATGGCAAGAGGTGATTGACGAGGCATAATATACATCGTGGACGCGCTGCACATGGTAAGCGAATTTATCTATCGCCGTTCGTCCGATGGAGTCCTCATCGCAGAAACGGACGGCGTCATCACAGACTTGAACCCGGCAGCGGCGGCGCTTTTGGGAGTCACACCGGAATCGGTCATTGGCAAGTATCCCGCACAGGTTTTCAACAGCAACCCCGCGCTGGTGAATCTCTTTACGCGATCCGGTGAGCAGTCGCTTGATGTCCGTTTGCCCCGTCGTCGGTTGGCGGCGGGCGTGGCGGCGACTCTGGCAGACGGGCGGCGAATCGTGCTTCTGCACGATGTCACCGAACAGCGCGACCTTGAATCACGACGTGAGGCACTGTCCTCCACCATGGCGCACGACTTACGCAACCCGATCAGCGCCCTTTCCGGTTATGCCGAACTGGTCTCGCGGACGGGTGATCTCAACGAGGATCAAGCCTATTTTCTAGGGCGCGTCCGGCAAACCGCGCAAAAACTCTATGATGTGGCGGGCGAACTGGTTGATCTGGTGTGGCTAGAAGCGGGAATGCCGCTGAAACATCTGCCCATTGAACTGACAAGCGCAATTAGCACTGTGATCGAAACACTCACGCCGTTGGCACAGGAGAAATCGATTACTATTGCCGTATCAATTCAAGACCCGCTGCCGATGGTCATGGGCGATCCTGACCGAGTCAAAACGGTGATCAGCAAACTGCTGCATAACGCCCTGCTCTACTCGGATCATGAGCAGTTGGTCGCCGTTCACGCATGGGGCGACGAACGCGAGGCGTATTGTTCAGTGGCAGATCGCGGCATGGGCATTGCAGACGATGAAATTGAAATGGTGTTTGACCGCATGTTTCGCTCGAAGGATGAGCGCGTGCAAGCACTCCCCGGCGGCGGTTTAGGCTTGACCATCGCACGCCGCATCGTACAGCGGCATGGGGGCGATATTTGGGCATCCAGCAATCTTGGTAAAGGGAGTACGTTTACGTTTATGCTCCCGGCAGTAAAATCCTAGCCTCTAAACAGTTCACGGATAAACTCACATGCGTATGTTATCACCGCGTCGCGGGCGTCGTGCCTCTAGCCCTGAACAAGAAATCCCGGATATTCCCGTCCCCTGGCGGCGGTTGATCGGTTATGTTCGTCCCTACATCGGCTATATGGTGATCGCCTTCTTCGCGTTGGTGTTCAGTTCCGTCCTCAGCCTCGTCTTTCCCGCCATGATTATCAGTGTGATCGACTCGGTGCTGGTAGCCAATGACGTTGCGCTGCTCGACCAGATCACCTTGATCCTGATAGGCGTGTTTGTGCTAAGGGCGCTCACCCAACTGGTTGAAACATTCACGGTCAATTACGTGGGCGAACGCATTGTCATGGACTTGCGTTCAGAACTCTACAGGCACATCATCAAACAATCGCTGGCATTTTTTACCAAACGGCGTTCGGGCGAACTCATTTCACGCCTGTCCAATGATGTGACCATGATCCGGCAGGTGTTGACCGACAACATCAATACACTGTTACAGCAAATCATCATTGCGGGCGGTTCGATTGTGATCATGCTGACGCTCAACTGGCGTCTGACCATGTTCATTCTGGTGATCGTCCCAATCCTCGCGGTAATAGCCATTGTGGTCGGACGGCTTCTGCGAATTGCCAGCACAAAAATTCAAGATGAATTGGCGGGTGCAACGACTGTTGCCAGCGAAGTCATTCAGAACATCCGTGAAGTGAAAACGTTCGTCCGTGAACCCTATGAAGGGGATCGCTACGGCGCTGCGATTCGTCGTGCCTTCAAGGTCGCTATCGAAACGCTGCGACTGCGGTCAGGACTTGGCTCGTTGATCGCGTTCATCGGTTTCGGCGGGCTGTCGATGGTGCTGTGGTTTGGTGGACGTGAAGCGATTGCCGGACGGTTGAGCGGCGGCGAATTGACAGGCTTCTTGATCTACGGCTTGACGGTTGCGGGCAGTCTTGGCGCTATCCTCAACCTGTACAGCGTGTTTCAGCAGGGAATCGGCGCAACCAAGCGCGTATTCGACATTTTGCAGCAAGAACCCGATGTTCTGGACGAACCCAACGCACAAACGCTCACGCGGGTGAACGGTCAAATCAGCTTCAAGGATGTGTCGTTCAGCTACGATGAACGTCAAGAAGTGCTGAATCACATTGATCTGGAGATTGCTTCCGGTGAAATCCTCGCGCTGGTGGGCGCAAGCGGCGCGGGTAAAAGCACCGTCTTTAACCTGATCCCGCGTTTCTACGACCCCACGAGCGGACTCATCACGATAGACGGCATTGATCTGCGTTCGGTCACGCAGGCGAGTTTACGCGCTCAAATTGGCATTGTGCCACAAGAAAGCCTGTTATTCGGCGGTTCGATTTACGAGAACATCCGTTACGGACGGTTGGAAGCCACCGAAGCAGAAGTCTTCGCGGCGGCGCAAGCGGCGAACGCGCACGATTTCATATTGGAAATGCCCGACAAGTATCAGACGGTGGTCGGGGAACGCGGCGTCCGCTTGAGCGGCGGTCAGCGTCAGCGCGTGTCGATTGCGCGGGCGCTGCTCAAAGACCCGCGTATTCTGCTGTTAGACGAGGCGACATCGAGCCTTGACAGCGAAAGCGAACACGAGGTTCAAGACGCGCTGGCACGGTTGATGCAGGGACGCACGACAGTGATCATCGCGCACCGCCTTAGCACCATTCGCATCGCACACCGCATCGCTGTGATGGAAAAAGGTCGCTTGATCGAACTTGGCACACATGAAGAACTGATGGTAATCAACGGCAAGTACGCACGACTGTATAACATGCAGTTCCGCGAAGAACCAGAAACCGACGAAACCGCACAGCCATGATCGAAGAAACTATTGCTAACCTCAGCGCAGCGATCTTCGGGATCGCGGGCGTGCTGCTGGCGTTGGTCGTATGGCATTTCCGCAAGCGGCGCGGGATCGTCGGTCTGATTCCGATTCCACTTACCGCGTTGGGAATCGCCGCCCTGTCCCTCTGGTATGGACACCGGCCTATCCCCGCGCCCACGCAGGAGCAATTGTTTCCCGGCGTGGAATACGTGCGCGAGATTCGGTCATCGCCGCGCCCGTTGGTGATCAACGTTGTGCGGGTTAATCTGACCCTGCCGGGAGTCGGGTTTCTGGTCACGCCCGGAACACAGGGAGAAGAACTCCTCGCCCACACGGTTTCTGAATTTATTAGCGAACAGGGTGTGCAGATTGCGATCAATGGCGGCTTCTTCGAGCCTTGGTGGGATAACGGACCTTTCGATTACTACCCCCATTATCACGATCCAGTACATCCCATCGCGGGAACGTATGCGTCACGCGGCACAGTCTACTGGCAAGACGCCCTAACGGACGATGTGTTGTATATTTCGCCCTATAATCGGATGTCGTTTGGCGCACCCCAAGGGGAGATTTACGACGCCATCACAGGGTATCAGATGTTACTGTTTCACGGGGAAAACATCGTTGAGGCGATTGGTCTGTACGATGTTGAACCACAACCGCGCTCCGCTGTCGGCATGGACGAGTCCGGTCAAACCCTCATCATGATGGTGGTGGATGGGCGTCAACCAAACTACAGCGAAGGCGTGACACTCGGTGAAATGGCGGAACTCATGCGCGATTTTGGCGCTTATCATGCGCTCAATTTAGACGGCGGTGGATCGAGTACACTGGTGGTCGAAGGGGCGGACGGACAGCCGCGAGTCCTCAATTCCCCTATCCATAGCAGGATTCCGGGCAATGAACGTCCGGTTGCGACTCATTTAGGGGTGGTTGTACGCAGCGCATCAGGTAATTAGTTGGAGTCAGGCATGATCGGTGAGCAGGTGTTGGTCACGGGTGCGACAGGTTTTCTCGGTGGGACGCTGGCGCTCAAACTGGCGTCAATGGGCGTGCGCGTGCGTGCGCTGGTACGAAGCCCAAAGAAAGCAGACTTTCTGCCGCCAGAAATTGAACGCTTTTCAGGCGATGTGACCGACCCCGACGCCATGCGCCGCGCCGCCGAAGGATGCAGCATTGTCTTTCATTCTGCTGCCGCCTTTAGTGGCGTCAAGCCGCAGATCGCGGTCAACGTGGAAGGTACACGGGCGATAGCCATTGGCGCGGGCGAAGCGGGCATCAAGCGTTTCGTTCATGTGAGTTCGATTTCAGTCTATGGTAACAATTACCGACACGATGTGACCGAAGAAATGACTCTCGCTCCCGGTGCAATGCCCTACGCTGTCACCAAGGCACAGGGCGAATCAGTGGTGCGTGAGGTAGCGGATCGCTATGGCATGTCCTACACGATGATCCGTCCCGGCATGATCTACGGGCGCAAATCGGGATTGTGGACGAACCAAATGTTTCGCCTCGCCAGCCTCAACCCGACGCCCTTTATCGGCAATGGGCAGGGATCAGCCTACCCGATCTACGTAGACGACGTAGTGGACATGACTATTCTCGCGGCGACACACCCGAACGCGCATCAGCAAGCCTTCAACTGCACCCCTGACCCCTCTCCGACATGGCGTGATTACGTTCAAGGCTATTCCCGGCTTGCGGGACATCAAAATTGGCTGCCCATCCCGATCCCATTGCTGATGGCAGCCGCCGGGATCGCTATGCTTGTTTCTCCACCGATGAGCGAAGGACGCGACTTGCCCGACACAATCCAACTTGCGCGGCGTTATATCACCTACAAGACGACCAAAGCGCGAGATTTGCTCGGCTGGCAGCCTAAAATTGACCTTCCGACGGGGATTGCCCTCTCCGCTGACTATTTACGCGAAATTGGACTCCTCAAGTGAACGATCTTCTGACATTGCTCCTCTTGGTTGTGATTGCGTCTGCCCTCATTGCGCTCGGCTGGTGGCTGTTGTTCGAGACAGAGGGCGTGTATCTGGGTCGGCGTGTGGTCATCTGGCTGTACGACCTGTACGCGGGGCGCTACGACGACATCAAACACTTTCGCCGCGAATACGACCATATGTTTCTGGCACAGCCGATCATGGAGCGGATCGCGCCGGTCAAATCAGCGTTGATTCTGGATGTTGCAACGGGAACGGGGCGTTTGCCGCTGGCAATGCTACGACATGCCCATTTTCAGGGACGGGTGATCGCGGTTGATCTCAGCCGCCGCATGTTGGGGTTTGCCGCTGTCAAGTTCAACGATACACACGTCAATTTGCTGGTTTCACCCGCCGAACACCTCCCCTTTGCGGATCATACTTTCGACGTTGTAACGTGTCTTGAAGCCCTCGAATTTATGGAGCGCCCGCAAGCGGTGATCACCGAAATGATCCGCGTGCTGCGTCCCGGCGGCATTCTGCTCACGACTAATCGCATCAATACGAAGCTGATGCCCGGTAAAACTTACGTCGATGATGATATTGCGGCGCTGTTGCAAAAAAGCGGCATGGGTCAAATCGAGATTCAAGGCTGGCAAGCCGACTATGATCTGGTGTGGGGCTACAAAAAAGGCGAGTCTAAGCCAACTTTAGCACGACCCCTAGCAGAAATCCTCATCTGCCCGCGCTGCCGCCAAGCCAATATGCTCGATCAAGGGGATCATTGGGCATGTCCCAAATGCGGGTCACGCGCTGAGGTTGGGACTGACGGCGTGATCGAACTTGCTCACCTTGCGCCGAACGGCTGAAATTCATACAATGCGTCCCATGATTATTCCTGATTAGGGACACCCCACATTGAAACTTCTACCCAACGAACTGACTCGCATGGTCAATGAAGCGATCTCCGCCGCGCAAGCCGATGGATCGCTGCCCGCATTTGAACTTCCCGCGCTGGATGTGCGCCCCTCCAAACGCGCCGATCAAGGCGATTTCAGCATTGCAGTGATGGCATTGAGCAAGCCCGCAAAAGGCAATCCGGTTGAGATTGCCAGCAAAATCGCTGCGCACATGCCCACCGCTGATTTTCTAGCAGCAACCGAAGTCGCACCACCGGGCTACATCAACTTTCGGGTTGATCCAG
>JBBQRJ010000062.1:0-15202 GCA_038214955.1 Aggregatilineales bacterium
GTTTGCGGTGAGGATCAAGCCGTCGGCTGACCACACGATTCCGCTTGCCGCCATGCGGCGACGTCCTTCAACACGTACAAGGCTGCGGCTGGCAATTTCGACTGTTGCCGCCAGATCATTAGAAAGGTTTTGCAGTACGTCTGTCATCATTGACTCCTGTTGTTCAACTCACTACACCTTCATTAAAGCAAAAATGGCATATCAGCACACCCCACATTGGAGCGGGAACAACCCTAACCGAATGGCTAGTGTTTTGCTGAAATGCGGTTTATAATAAATTTTAGAGTTAAATGATAATTAATCTTCGTTGTGTAGATGGAGTAGGGTTAATGCATCCTGTATCTGCGTGGGAGCAATTTCGCTTTCAGATGGAACGTTCTCCTTTTTTGCGTTACGGGATAGCCACCCTTGCCGTTTTGCTAGCGATCCTTGTGCGAGTTCTCATTCATGCCAGCACCGATGACACGCTGGCAATTTACCAGACGTTTTATCTCGCAACTATTTTTATTGCATGGCAAGTAGGGTTAGGTCCCGCTATTTGGACTATTATTTTGGGGTCTATTGCCACCTTAACGGTTGTTTCCCTGTGGAACGGCACGGCAGTTATTTTTACTATCGCCTATGGCGTTGAATTTTTATTTTATATCCTCATCAGCAGTTTGATCCTCTGGATTACCGAGGAGCAGAAAAAGGCGCGGTTGCGAGCGGAATATCGGCGCGGCGCGATTGAAAATACGGCGGATCGCCTCGCGCTGCTCAAACGCGAATACGAGCAGACGATCCGCCAGCTTGACAGGGAAAGCGCCTATCTGGAAGCCGTATTACAGCAAATGCCTTCGGGGGTGATCATTGCATCACCAGCGGGCGTAACCCTGTCGATGAATCGCCGTGCTGAGGAACTGCTAGGAGTCAATCGCCTTTCGCTTCAAGAAACACAGCAAAATAACCCTTACAACGTCTTTACACTCAAAAATGGGAACGAACTGTCACTGGCAGACTATCCGCTGTCGCAGGCGCTGCGCGGCGAAACGGTACGTAACACCGAAGTGCGATCTGAGGGGAACGGTGCATCGTCGCTGCTGCGATTGAGCGCCTCGCCCATCTATAACACGAAAAGCGAACTGATTGCTGGCGTACTCGTCATTGATGATATGGCGAAAGAACAGGAACTGCGCGACGACTTGAAAAAGGCGGGCGAACTTGCCGACAACGAACGGCGGCGTCTGCAAGCCATCCTCGATGTGCTGCCCATTGGCGTGACGGTTGCCGATGCCAATGGCGAGTTGATCTACATGAATGAGGAAGTTTCTCAAGTGTGGGGCGAGAACCCGCCCAGAGTAGAGAACACTGAGGGTTATATCCAGTATAAAGCGTGGCACACCGAGACAGGGCAAATGCTCGGCTCTGAGGATTGGGCAATGGCGCGGGCGCTCAAAAACGGCGACATTACCAATGGCGAAGTCCTCGATATTGAGCGTTTCGACGGCAAACACGCCACCATGATCAATTCCGCCGCACCTATTCGAGACGCTGAAGGAAAAATCATCGGCGGGGTGGCGACCAATACTGACATCACCGAAGTCCAGCAGTCACAGCGGGCGCTTCAGGAGAGCGAAGCCCGTTACCGTTCCCTGTGGAATGCAGGTTTCGACCCGCGCATCATCCATCAAAATGGCGTGATTTTAGACATCAACGACGCCTACACAAAGAACTTGGGTTATACCCGTGAGGACATCATCGCTACAGACGGCAGTTTTGTCTTTGATAACTCAGAGGATGTTAAAAAGTCACGTGAGGCGGCGAAGAACCGCAGTGAAGACCCCTACGAAGTCCTCATCAAGCGGAAAGATGGCACGACTTTTCAAGCCTATTTGCGTTCCAGCAACATCCAACACCCCGACGGCTTGATTCGCTTGACGACGGTACGCGATATTTCGCATCTCAAACAAGCCGAAGAACAGCGTATGGCTATTGTGGAAACAGAGACGCGGCGGCGGGCGTTACGCCATTTCGTCAACGAGTTTTCGCACGATTTCAAAACGCCCATGTCGGTGATCAACACCAGCAGTTATCTCTTAGATCGCATGTTGACAGCAGATGTAGATCGCACACGACTCCACACGATTCGGGAGCAGGTTGCTCGCCTGTCGCGCATGGTCGATAATTTGATCACGCTCATTAAACTGGATCAGCAGGGCGAATTTGAACTTGCCCCGCTCGATTTGATTGAAATTCTACATAGTGCTACCACGAGCAAACGCGAACAGGCAGATAAAAAAGGCTTAACCTTCCGCGTTTCCCTCCCCGATGTGCCGATCAAAGTCATGGGCGACCTGTCGCATTTCTCACAGGCATTGGTCGAACTGCTTGAAAACGCGATTCGTTTTACCGAACCTAAAGGCGAAATTTCGCTCAATGCTTATCTTGAGCAGGGGATGGCAGTAGTCGAAATTGAGGATACCGGCATAGGCGTACCGTCCTCCGATCTAAAGCGCATCTTCCAGCCCATGTATCGCGCTGACGAGTCGCGCAATGTCGATATGGGCGGTCTTGGCTTAGGCTTAAGCATCGTGCAGCAGGTGATCGCCATGCATCGCGGAAGCATCGACGTGAGCAGCGAAATCGGGCGCGGCACGATCTTTCGCATCACCCTACCCATTCTGAGCTAAAGCGTGATCATCCCTAGCCGTGTTGCCCGCACCACCGCTTCGGTACGGCTTTGCGCCCCCAACTTGGTCAAAATGGCGTTGACATGAAACTTGACCGTGTGTTCGCTGATGTTGAGCTTCCCCGCGATATTTTTGTTTGGCAAGCCTTCTGCAATCAGGTTAATGACTTCCAGTTCGCGTGGGGTGAGCGCATCTGGCGTAGGCGGATTCCCGTTCCTTGAAGTGACGCGCAGGGTATCCACCAGCATTGAATCGGCAATCACCGTGCCGATCACCGTCATACCGTGCGTCACAGCGTTGAGCGCCGCCGCCAGCACATCGCCGTTGGAATTTTGCAGCAGTAAGCCCTTTGCGCCCGCCCCAAGTAATGCCGCCGTCGATTCAAGGGCGTTGGTGACGTTTGCCAGCAGTGCGACGACAGGTTTGCGCGTTTCGCGCAGGTCGCGCAGTTTGTCCAGATAGACGAGCGGTTCCCAGCCCATATCCCATACCAGCACATCAGGGCGGTAAATGTCGAGGGCATCCGGCAGATCATTCTCGACCTGTCCGACGATGTTCAAACCCGGTTGGTCGGCAAGCAGAACAGACAAACCAGCGCGGGCAAGCGGATTGCTGGCAACAACCAGCACACGCAGATCGAGCATGAGGGCAGCACTTTCAGTTATCTACAATGTGCCTATTATGCGAGAAGGTGCGTTAGAGAGTCGTCAACGTCACAGGCTGAGGTGCATTTCGATGCGGGCAAACGCTTCAAAATAACCCGCCGCTTGATAGGCAGCCCATAGATGCGTCTCTACATTTTCGATTTTGGTATCTAGCATGGGGTGACGCTGATGTACAGCGCGAATGAGCAGGGGAGCGTTTTCAGGAGCGTTGAAGATGAACGCGGAAAGCTGTACCGTCGTTTTGCGATAGATGACCCAATCTCCACCGAGGCACAAGCCTTCGAGCATTCCGGCGTGGAGAAGTGACGCCGTTTCATCGAGCCACGAGGGTTGATCGGTACGTGCTGTCAAACAGGCGCGAATTTCATCCGGCGTCAGCAGAGTCGCGCCTGTTGTGTCCGATAGGGCGGACGTTTTCGCTTTACCGGGCGGGCGGCGGATCACCAGCAGCTTACGGGTAGGTTCAAAGCCAAGTTTGCGAAACAGGTTAAAAGCGGGTTCGTTGCCTTCAATCACCTCAAGCTGACCGTGAGTCGCGTCGTTGTTACGCGCCTGCTGGATCAAATTTTCCGTGATGAACTGTCCAACTTTATGCCCGCGCCGTTCGGGAATGACGCCTAACCGTGTGAACCATGCGCGTCTATCACGCAAGCCCAACATCCCGATGCCCGTTTCCTCGCCGCTGCCGTTGAGCGTCACAATCGACGCATCCAACGCCACATCGTTATAGAGGATATATTCCTCCATGCGCCGCGCATTCATAGGCATGGGGACGATATAATCAATACGGCTCTGGTTATAAAGCTGTGCCAGTGTCTCGAACGTATATTGGCTGGCTTTGACAAATGCCTGGTCTGAGTGTCCGGCATTCGTCTGGGGTGGAGCGTTGGACACTCACGAACTCCTATAGTCGGGCGTCAAAAATGCCTTAATTTGATCTGCAAAGCGACGTGTATCTATAGGCTTGACAATAATGCCATCACAACCATAGGCTGCTGCCATTTCGTGCGCCGTGTGTTCGGGCCACGCTGTGAACGCGATGATCGGTACAGGGTCTAAGTGCTGGTGTTGGCGCAGCATTGCAACGACGGTTTGCCCGTCAATATCTGGCAAACCGAGATCAACAAGGATTAACGAGGGGTGGCTGCCGAGGACGATCTCCATCCCCAACTCGCCTTCATCGCCAACAATCACCTCAAAGCCTGCCCGCTGAAGAATGCGAGAGGCTAATCGGGCGCTGTCGGGGTTATCCTCAATGATCACTATCAAGTTCATACCGTGCGCCGTTCTGCCTGTTCAAGATAATACGCCACACCGGATAGCAGTTCGTTTTTGGTGACGGGTTTGGGAATGTAACCATCGCAGCCCGCTTCTAAACAGCGTTCACGATCCCCGTGCATGGCATTCGCCGTCAGCGCCAGTATGGGAATGCCAGCGTAGTCTGGCAACGACTTAATGCGGGCGGTCACTTCCAACCCATCAATATCGGGCAGGTTAACATCCATCAAAACAAGGTCGGGGCGAAGGTCGATAATTGCCTGATAGCCAGACATGCCGTCTTCTGCTTCAATGACTTGATAACCTGCACTATTCAACATCTTGCGTACAAGACGCATATTTTGCGGATTATCTTCGACGTAAAGGATCGTGGCGACCACGTTATTCTCTCCGATGTTTCATGCTGCTAAGGTTTTGGTTATAAAAACTATACCAGCAATTCGTGAATGGATTGCATAAAGCTTTGCCGATTCATTGAGCTTTTCTCAATGGTTGGGACAATTGTTATGTCGTAGCGGTGACATTCCTCCTCACTAACAAGTCGATTTGAATAAATCATCACCGGAATATGTTTAAGACTATCCTCGTGTTGCAAGGTTTGTAACAGCGACAGCCCATCCATGTCGGGCAAAGTCAAATCTAAAATGATCAGATCAGGCTTATGTTCATAGATCAGTTTTAAGCCTTCGCGTCCTGTTGTCGCTTCGCTTACGCTAAATTCGCCCGATGAATCGAGATAGCGCCGCGCCAACCGCCGATCTGCCGCCTCATCATCGATCACGATGGCGGTACGCCGTGCCACCTTCGCCCTGATCGTCATTTCGTTGGATTTGCGCCGTATAATTTCGAGCGGTGTATCGCCGAGCGCCGTCACAATGTGATCGACCAATGCGCGGGTTTCGTAATTACCTTTTGTCCAAACGGACTCGCTGAACTGTTCCAGAATATCGCGGTCTGTTCCCGTCAGCGCCTTTGCCGAAACGACCACTACCGGAATATGCGCTGTCGCTGGCTGCGCTTTCAGGTGTTCCAAAAGCGAGAATCCGTCCATTTCGGGCATGGTCAAATCGGTGACGATCAAGTCTGGCTGCTGGTCGTTGACCATCTGCAACGCTTCTGCGCCGTCTTTCGCCTCGAACACACGGTAATTTTTATGCGTCCGCAGCAAACGACGGATCAAACGGCGGTCATTCGGGTTATCGTCCACAACAAGGATCGTTGTCACCTGTTCGTCAAGCTGACCGAGTGCCGCGCTCAAACCTTCGACGTTGCGCCCATTGTGATCGTGAACGTCGAGGTTGAGCAGGTATTGATCACCGAGGATATGGCTTTCGGCGGGGAAGGTATGCCCGGAACAATTGACGACAACGCTTTCTCCCGTCAAAATCGTACCATTGGTCAACATTTTTTCCAGCCCGGCGAACGCGACTGCGGTGGCAGGTTCAACCGATAAACCCGCTTTACTGGCGATCCGGCGCATCGCTGCGAATGTCTCGCCGTCCTCGACTGCCAGCATCATCCCGCCGGTTTGCAGCACCGCGCCGCGCAGTTGATCGTAGCTGAAACCGGGATCGCCTGTCGCCAGCACCGTGATCAGCGTCTTTGGCACAACCGGGTCAGCTTTGGCGTTCCCATTAAGAAACGCGGTGACCATTGGCGCACACCCCGCCGCCTGCACAATCCCTAGTTTCGGCATGTGATCGATCAAACCCATGGTGTAAAGTTCGGTGAAGCCTTTCCACACGCCAAGCGGACCTATGCCGCCGCTGACCGCCTGAATATACCAATCGGGGACGCGCCAGCCGCCGCCGTCCATTTCTAAACCAAGCTGTTCGGCAATCTCGAAGCCAAGCGTTTTCATGCTTTCTTTGCCGGGGATCGCTTTTGCGCCGCGATCCAGATGAATGCCGCGCCGCTTGGCAAATTCTGCCGCGACATGTTTGGTTTCATCATAGGTGCCAGTTACTTTGACGACTTCCGCACCGTACAGCGCCGCCTCGCGCATCTTCTCCGAGGGGACGAGGCTCGTCAGGAACAGCCACAGCTTGATTCCAGCGCGGGCGCAGTATGCCGCATACGCCGCCGCCGCGTTACCCGTCGAAGCGAGGACACATTCTTTGATTTCAGCCTGTTTCATCGCCGTGACCGCCATTGCCGCCTGTCGATCTTTGAACGAACTTGTAGGACCTTGTCGCTCATCTTTGATGTACAACTGCGGGTGATCGTAAAGGCGCTCGTACTGATACAGCCGGATCAACGGCGTATAGCCTTCTTGGAGCGATATTTCGGGATCGGGCTTGTTGATAGGCAGCAGTTCACTATAACGCCACAGCGACCCCACCCGTTCGCGCAGACCATCACGCCAGAGGGGAGCTACCGCCGCGTAATCGTAGCGGGCGTCAAGCCAACCCGATTTACAGTGCGGACACGCCGCCGCCATCAGGTCGGATGTGAACTGGAAACTACATTCAAGACAAACGACGTGCGAGAAATACGAGGTCATTGATATTGTCCTAGAATCAGTAGGGGCGCAGCACACCGCGCCCCTACAATAGTTGTGCTAATCTGCTCGTTACGCCAAAACGTCAACTGCCATCGGCAGTGTGAACCAGAACGTCGAACCCTGATCAACTTCACTTTCCACGTAAATTTCGCCGCCTTGCATGTGGACAAAGTGGCGGGAGATGGTCAACCCTAAGCCTGTGCCACCCGCCCGCCGTGTCGATGAGCCGTCCACCTGGCTAAACTGCTCGAAGATTTGGCTCAAGTTTTCTTGCTTCAAGCCGATTCCGGTATCTGCCACCTTGATGAAGGCTTCGCGCTCGTTGACCAAGCCATAACTGACTGTTACGCTGCCTTGTTCGGTGAATTTCACCGCATTGGAGACAAGATTAGTGATGATCTGGCGCAAGCGCAGTTTATCTGCTGCGACTGCCGGGACTTCGCATTCTTCGACAACCGTGAGCGTAACAGGCTTGTTCTTGACCAGAACTTGCGACGTTTGTACGAGTTCTTCTACGACGGTGCGTAGTTCTATTTGCTGCAAATCCATTGTCATTTGACCGGACTCGATTTTGGCGAGGTCGAGAATATCATTGATGATCGCCAGCAGGTGTTTGCCGCCATTGTAAATCGTGCTGACATCTTCCACCGCCTCATGAGTCAGTTCGCCATCATCGCCATCCAACAGAATTTCCGAGTAGCCGATGATCGAGTTGAGCGGGGTACGCAGTTCATGGCTCATGTTAGCGAGGAACTGTGACTTCAAGCGGTCAACCTCACGCAAGCGTTCAGAGGTCAATCTTTCGCGTTCCGCTTGGTCTTCCGCGTTGCGGAGCAGGGTTTCCAGTTCAAACGCGAGCGCTTTCTGTTCGCTCACATCACGGGCGACGAAGTAAATACGTTGGCTTGCAAAATCGGGAACAGCATTCCACGACAACCATTTATAGGACCCATCAGAGCAGCGATACCGGTTGTCAAACGAGATGGTCAATGCGCCCTCTCCTAATTTCGCCGATTCTGCCAGTGTCTTTTCCACATCTTCGGGATGCACGAAGCTGACAAAGGGCGCTGCTGTCAGTTCCTTGATTGTGTGACCGAGCGTGTTTTCCCATGCAGGATTCAGCGTGATGAAGTAGCCGTCAAAGCCGGCAGTACCGAGCATGTCCTTCGACAGTGTGTAAATTTGGCTCGTTTCTGCTTGCGCTTCCTGTACAGAGCGGAAGGCGCGGGCATTTTGCACCGCGACAGCGATTTGTGACGCCAGCGACGTTTTGACCTGCACATCTTCATCGGTGAAGCGGTTGAATTGCTCCGATTGCACGTCCAACACGCCGATCAGTGTTTGCCCAACGATCATCGGGATCGCCATTTCCGACTTTGTGTCGGGCAGCAGAGGATTCGCTAAAAAGTTTGCTGCCGTTGTGACATCGTTTGATACCACGCCCTGACGGGTACGGGCTGCCGTGGCTACGAGACTATCCTCACGGTTTAGGGGGATGCTGTGACCGCTTTCTTTCATCATGCGTCCTGCATCACCAGCACCCGACGCCAACACCAGATTTTCACCCTCCAGCAAGTAGATATGGGCGTGATACAAGCCGAAGTCATCACGGGTCTTTTGTACTACCGTTTGCAGCAACATATCGGTATCTAGAATGGTGCTGACCGCCGCGCTCACTTCCGTCACGGTACGCAGTTCTGCGTTAAAGCGTTCGCTTTCACGTTGTATGCGGAAGCGTTCAGCCGCCGTCGCAATTTGCTCTGCGAGGTTACGCAGGATGCGAATTTCAGACTGGCTGAACTTGTAGGCTTCGCCCCTACCGAGCGACAGCACACCGAGCCAGCGTTGACCAATTTTCAAGGGGGCGAGACAGAAGGATTGTGCGCCTAATGCAATAAGCGACTCTTTTGTTAGTGGATCAACACGGAGGTCAGTCGTTATATCATCGAACCAGTCCATGTCATTGGGGTTCAATAGCTCGGTCATCGGGAAGTTTGCCATAGGGATGACCGTTCCGCGTAATTGGTCGTTCATTCCCGGACGCCAGTCACCGATCAAAACGACGTTAGAAGACGTTTCATAATCGTACTTGTCCCAAAGCGATATAGTCACATTGAACGTGTAGGGCGGTTGCCAGTTTTCGACCAGCGCCATGACGACTTCTTGTTCGTCTTTCGCCGTGTTGATTCTCGCGCTCAGCCTATACAACAGGTCTGTTTCTTGCCGTGACCCTTCCGCTTGCTCATAGGAACGCGCATTTTGCACCGCGACAGCGATTTGTGACGCCAGTGATGTTTTAACCTGCACATCTTCATCGGTGAAGCGACCAACCTGTTCGGACTGAACGTCCAATACGCCGATGAGCGTATCTCCGATCACCATCGGAATTGCCAATTCCGATTGTGTGTCCGGTAGCAAAGGGTTCGGCAAGAAGTTTTCTGCCGAGGTCACATCGTTCGAGATTACCCCTTTACGCGTGCGCCCCGCCGTTGCTACAAGGCTGTCGTGGCGGTCAAGCGGGATGCTGTGTCCGCGCTCTTTCATTGCTTTCCCTGCATCACCCGCGCCCGCCTCCAGTACGAGGTTTTCGCCCGCATCATCCAGCAAATAGATATGCGTATGGTACAGGTTGAAGCGCATTTTTGTCATTTCAACCACTTGGGGCAGCAGCGTGTCGAGATTCAAGTTGGTGCTGACCGTCGCGCTAATTTCAGCCACCGTTTCCAGTTCAACAGCTCGTTGATGAAGCATGTTTTCTTGGCGTTTTTTGTCGGTAATGTCTGTACGAATGGCGACGTACTGGTATGGTTTGCCTTCCTCGTTCAAGAACGGGATAATTGTCGTATCTACCCAGTAGAGCGATCCGTCTTTAGCGCGATTCTTGATTTCACCTTTCCACGTTTTCCCGTTGGCAATCGTCACCCACAAATCGCGGATGAATTCCTTAGGGTGATAGCTCGAATTGATGATGCGGTGATCTTGCCCTAGCAGTTCTTCGCGGGAATATTTCGAAATTTCGCAAAACTTCTCGTTCAC
The DNA here is from genome assembly GCA_038214955.1 of Aggregatilineales bacterium. Classification (GTDB taxonomy): domain Bacteria; phylum Chloroflexota; class Anaerolineae; order Aggregatilineales; family Phototrophicaceae; genus Flexifilum. The sequence continues at coordinate 10,152 of JBBQRJ010000062.1, forward strand.
AAACGTGATCAGACCGCGTTGATCCGTGATCGCTACGATAGAGTGCGCGTCAAGGGCTTGACGAATATCGCTTAAGTCGCGCAGAGAGCGGCGTACTTGGGCTTCAGTCGAATTGACTTGGCTGAACAGACGGGCATTTTGCACCGCGATAGCGACTTGTGACGCCAATGACGTTTTGATTCGCACATCGTCTTCATCGAAGCGGTTCACATGGTCAGACTGCACGTCCAACACACCCACCAGTGTATTGCCCGCGACCATCGGGATCGCCATTTCAGAGCGTGTGTTAGGCAGCAGTTGGTTAGGCAGAAAGTCCGGTTCGTTCTGCACATCATTGACGACTGAACCTTCTCGCCGCCGCGCAGTACGGGCGACCACGCTGTGTTCGTGGCTCAATGGGATGCTGTGACCGCGTTCTTTCATCAAGCGTCCAGCTTCGCCAGCGCCCGCCGTTAGCACCAGCGTTTCACCGCCTTCATCAAGCAGATAAATATGGGCATGGTACAGGTCGAAACTGGTCTTTGTGAGTTCAACGACAGTTTCCAACAACATATCAAAGTCGAGAATAGTTGTGATTTGCTTAGAAATCTCTGCTACCGTTTGCAGATCGTGGGTGCGCGTTTGAACTTGATTTTCAAGACTGCCTAAACGGTCACGTAGTTGATCCACAAGCTGGTCAAAGTCTTCCAGCACGCCCGATTGTTTCTGCCGCTCTTCATATTGGACTGCCATGCTGCTGCCTTTTGTTTAAACTGATTAACCGTTGAGGCTGAATGATGTTTATTGCATTCGCTTATTCTAATTTGATTGTAAACAGAGACAGGCATTGTGAAGCATTAACGTTTGACGGGTTTGAAACTACATACAAAGTCGGATGTTTGAAATGTGAATAAATCGTAGACTATAGAAATGTATGCGGCTTTACAGTCGTGCTTGATTTTCTATGCTAGGAGACAAAATGTTAAAGAAAAGTGTATTTGCGCTATTAGCCCTGATGTTGTTGATCGCGCCTGTCATGGTGGGCGCTCAAGACGGTTTTGCGGTGGATTGCGGCAATGGTACGACCTTCGAGAATGGCATCGAAGTCAAAATTGTTGCTGCGCGTGAAGGCATTACCTATCGTGCAACGGTTATCGGACTAGACAGTTTTGACCCTATCGTTGCGGTGATCGACTCGGAAGGTAATGGCACTTGTAACGATGACGGTGAAAACGTGACCGATTACGGCGCTAACTTGCCGACCACTGGAGAAGTAACAGCGTCGAGTCTCAGTTCGCAAATTGACTTTGAGCAGACACGGGGGAATGATGGTGCGCCCCTCTCTGTTATCGTCGGCGGCTACGGCAATTCGACGGGCGGATTTCTGCTCCTCATTGAGGGGTTAGAGATTGACGGCAGCGAGGATAACGGTGGTAACGCAATAGCGATCAACTTGACCAACCCCCTTGTCAATTCAGGCGTTCCGCTCACCATGTATATGGTTTCGTTTGAGAACACGCTCGATGATGCAATTTATATGACGAATTCGGATGGCAGCTTCTTTGAAGATGCCAGTGGACAGCAGGTGTCCTGCGATGATGCGGGCAACGAAAACCTGTGCTATGGCGACTCGGTGAGTTTAGATGGTTCGACGCTCACATTCCAATCTGGAACGCTCGGCGCGAACTCCTTGGATTCGATGTTGAGCTTAGTCATTGATGGTTTAGAGCCAAGCAGCGATCCTAGTCAGAACTATTTCAACTTCCTGTTTAGCAGTACCGATCAACAGGCGGAGGGGGAATATATTGCCGCCTTCCATATGAGTATTGGTGAATCCAGCGGTGGCAGCGGTGGAGCGCCTCCGCGCAATCCTCCCGGTGGTGGCGCAACCCCGACGGCTGCACCGGCTGGTTCTGGTGGAGCGCCCCCGCGTAATCCTCCCGGTGGCGGTAATGCGGGCGGTGATGAAGTGGCAGGCGGTTTCGAGGTCAATTGCGACAACGGCACGACCTTTACGAACGGTGTTCAGGTCATTGTCAATCAGATGCGTTCCGGTTTCACCTACACCGCAACGGCTGTTGGCTTAAACGGATTTGACCCTGTGCTGGCAGTCATAGACCCCAATGGCAACGGTTTGTGCAGCGACGACGAGACCGGAGCAGGACGCTATGCCGCCAACCTGCCGACGACGGGGGGTGTTGCCGCTTCCGGTTTTAGTTCACAGGTCATGTTCGACCAGAACAGCGCCGAAGCGTTTGCAGATGTCTCTCTGGTCGTCGGTGGCTTCGGCGATCAAACGGGCGAGTTCTTGCTCATCCTTGAGGGAATGGCAGTTACACCGGGTGATGTTGGGGGCGATGTGTTCTCCGTTCAGGTCACGCAGCAGATGCTTAATTCCGGCGTTCCTCTCTCGGTTTACATGATGTCACGCGGTACAAGCCGGGTTGATCCTTTCATTACGCTGGTGGATAGCAGTAACGACCCGATACAGGACGGCGACGGTAACGAGGTTTACTGCGATGATGCGGGTAATGCAGGGCTTTGCTTTGGTGATTCGGTGGCACTGGATGACTATACTGTCACCATTAATACCGGAACGCTCCCCGGCTGGGGTCTTGACTCGATGTTGAGCTTGCCACTAGATGCGTTTAGTTTCACAGCAGGAGAAGTCAATTACCTGCACTACCGTATGAGCAGCTACGGCAGCAGCGAAGGTCAGTATTTGCTGGTCTTCCATATGGGAACAAGCGACTAGCCTCACCCCAGCCCTCTCCGAACGGAGAGGGAGTAACTCACCTTACGCAGGGTGTCAGTTTGACCCCCACCCCGCTCGCTGCGCTCGCCTCCCTCCCCCGAATTCAGGGGAGGGCGCAAACAGGAGTCTGCTTGCTCCCCTCCTCGAATTCGGGGAGGGGTCGGGGGGTGGGGTCAGAAATAACGTTCTGCGTAAGGAGAGGGAGTAAAACAAGTCCCCTCTCCCTTGGGAGAGGGGATTTAGGGGTGAGGCGCATTCTCTAGCCGTACCGCGTCCGACCCATCAGCAAGACGTACCCGCGTATTCGTCCGCGCATCGTACAGCCCCACATACAGCGTTCCCTCTCGCGGCTCGACGTTGAACGTCAAAATATGAATATCGCCCACATATTCGCCCTCACGCCAACGCATTGTAGGACTCCACGTTGGCTCTTGATCGCTCTGCGCGATCACCACGCCGTCATCCCCGATCAATTGGACGAACACCGTGTAATTGATTTCTGCCCCGCCTTCTGCCCGCCAAACGAGCGTGACATTCGGCGGATTCTCTTGCGTGTACGGCGGCTCGTTGACCGTATAACCGACCAATTCACCAACGCCGGGAAATAGTGCATTCACCGCATGATCGAATACGGGTTGTACAGTCACCATAGGACTAGCGACTATCTCAAAGGTTTGCAAGATAGTCCCATCTTCAAGCATGAGAGTCGCTCTGCCGCCCTGTGCATCTGGTGGCACACGAACCTCACGCCATTCACGGATAGGCAGATCATGAATGATGGGCAGCGTAGAGGGGACTTGAGACGACCACATGCCCGCGTCATTACGCAGAATGACGGTTTGCGGCGTTTCATTCCACACAAATTCTATGGGCAGTATTTGACCGTTCGTCGGTGCTTCGACAGGGATTGCCCGAAACGTAAACCTATCCACTTCAAAGGGCGAATCGCTGATGTCCCACGTTGCATTGTAGGCACTCCATATCCCTAGAAAGAGGTCACGCCCTGAAGTGATTTCGTTCGCGGGTGGGGTCAAACCCGACAGGTGATCGGTTTCATCGTACAGGCGTAAATAGATGCGATAGTCTGTGTTCGGTGCGGCGTAGGGCAAGTGCAGCATCGGATAGGCGGTCAGGGAGTCGCCCTCCGCAAGACTCGCGCTCGTGCGTTGATCGGCTTGCGCGAAAGGTGCATCAGCGCGGGCAATTTCCCACCCCAACGAATTTTTCACAATCAATGCCGCTTTGAGTTCATCAGGCAGTGGCGCAAGCTGCGTGATATTGATGGGAATGCACATCCCCGCCGCCGCATCGAGTGATGGAATCGCGCCCACCGAATCAACACGGGCAAGCGCGTTCCCCGAAATATCTGTGAACGTTACGTTAACAGGCGACAAGTCCGGTGACAGCGGCACGGGGTCACGATAGAGCAAATTCGACATCCCGTAAACCGTGTGTTCTTCCGGTGGATTCAACGCGCCATGCTGTAATACACAATCCATCATGCCGCGATAATCTGCTCGCTGCGTGTACCACACGTTGAGCGCGACATCGCCGCTGGTGGGCAGCATGGGCAGCACTTGATCTAAATCCGCGCCTTCGGGCAGCGTGACGCGCCGCGCTTGCACACCCAATCGATCCCAGTAGTACGCCAGTTCGTAGCGATCCGCATAAGACCACGCCAGCACCGTATCGTCTCTAGTCAGGTGATCGGCGTAATACTGCACCATGCCCCGCGTATCGTCGTGACCATACAGCGGATTTTGTCCGTAGTTTATATTTACCGCGAACAGCACCGCGAACGCGATCACCGCAATGAGGCGCAGCACAGCAGGGGATCGAGCGATCCCGACGCCAAGCGCCGTCAGCAGCAGCGGCGCGATCATCACCAGATAACGCCCGTGAAAGTTGTTGCCTAGCACAATCAGCGCAGCAACCAACCCCGCCGAAAGAAGGATCATGTGCATCCACAGCCAACGCGCCCGCCGCCTTATCAAGACGAGCGCGATCACGCCTGTGATCGCCGCCAGCAGGGTCAGGCTTGGCACATGGTTGACCATCGCATACGGCGCGATCATGAAGCTCTGCCACACATCCCCGATCAACTCTAAACTGATTTGCGGGGCGCTGGTGACGGCGCTGTTGGCGTCGGACAGGCTCAAGAAGCGCGTGACGAAATAGGGAAGCCAGATCACGCTGACGATCACCTGACTGATCATCCAGTCAAACCAATGCGGACGATCAAACTTTCGCCTTACAAGCCATAGAATCACCGTGACAATATTTAGCCACAGCGCCACGACCACGCCCGTATTGTGAC
>JBBQRJ010000063.1:0-15171 GCA_038214955.1 Aggregatilineales bacterium
GGCGGACGACGGCGAATCGATCTACGGCTTATATTACCCGCCCACCAGTGATCGCTTTGAGGATGTGTCGAGCGCCCCGCCGCTGATCGTTCACGTTCACGGTGGACCTACCAGCCAAGCGGAACTCGGATTCAGCCTTGCGGCGCAGTTTTTCGCTACACGCGGATTTGCATTTCTGGCGGTCAACCATCGCGGATCAACAGGCTACGGCAGAGCCTACATGGATAAACTGCGCGGCGCGTGGGGTGTCTACGATGTCGAGGACAGCGCGTGCGCGGCGACTCGACTGGTCGAACAGGGGCTTGCGGACCCGCGCCGATTGGTCATTATGGGGACGAGCGCGGGCGGGTTCAGCGTTTTGTATTCGCTGGTCAAGAAACCGGGATTTTATCGCGCTGGCATTGCGGGCTATCCCGTCGCGGATCAATTTACGACGGCGCTAGAAACACACAAATTTGAGGCGCATTACAACGATTATCTGTTCGGCACGCTGCCCGAAGCCGCCGACCTGTACCGCGAACGCTCACCGCTGTACCATGCGGACAAAATCAGCGATCCGCTGCTGCTGTTTCACGGTGATCAAGACGCTGCCGTGCCGATCAGCCAGTCGGAGAACATCGTCAAGGTGCTGAGAGATCGCGGCGTCCCGCACGAATACCATGTTTACGCGGGCGAGGGTCACGGCTGGCGCAAACCGGAAAACATTGAGGATTACTACACCAAGATTATGGATTTTTTGAAACGGGTGGTCGTGTTTGCGTAGATTCAACCTCACCCCTAAGTCCCCTCTCCGAAAAAGGTGAGGGGACTTGACGAGTCTGCTTGTCTCCCCTCCTCGAATTCGGAGAGGGGGCTGGGGGTTGAGGTTAGAAATAACGATCTGCGTAAGGTGAGCTCAAAATTGACCTACTGCGGCGTGGGGATCACTCCTTTTGTCCGGTTGCCCAATACTTTGTACCGTTCAATTCGCGCCGTAGATACCCAAAATCGACCAGATCGCGCCGTAAACTGACGAAATCGTGCGCGTAGGCTTCTTTCAGCACGGCATTGATCTCGCGCTCTGAATACAGCCGATCCATGTCAAATTGGGTCGCCAACCAGCGCAAAATCGGGAACAGGCGTTTCTGCTGGCGCGGTAAGTTGGTCAATTTACCGTTATGTGTGAACTCGCGCAAGACTTCTTTATCGTCGTTGGCTGCCCACGCCAGCGCGTCAATCCATGCGTTGTCCGAAACTTTCGGCTCGTTGGGCGGCGGCATCTTCTCGATGTCGGCAGCCATACTCTTGAATCGCTGCAACCCATTTTCATTCGCCTTGTAGTAGTGGGAATTGCCATCTGTCCGCAGCGTGACCAAACTGACTTCACGCAGTTTTGCTAAATGATGCGAAACAGTGGATTCAGTCAGCGAGACCGCTTGCGCCAGTTCACCGACAGTATATTCGCGCTCGTACACCAGCCTGAACAGTTGCAAGCGGGTGTCGTCTGCAAACGCCTTGAGGAGATCACGCAGTCTGCGGTCATCCCATACCATCTGAGGGAGGGACATGAGTTTGATTACCCTTTCATGACTATCTAATTAGATATGCGTCTAATTAGACTATCATCAAAGTCAAGAACGTGTCAAGGATGACATTCTCTACCCCTTTAATAATGGAAACTGTAATTAAAATGAGCTATGCTTGGGAAGTTGATTTCGTATCGACAAGGACTTTTGGTACTCATATGAAGCGTATATTCTGCCTGCTTGTGATCGCGGTGATCACGTCCATCGGGTGTAATCTCGCCACCAACACCGCCGCCACACTCACCGTCCGCCCGACGAACACCACTCAATTTTTTGTCACCCCAACGCCGCGAGTCTTTCAAGCGACGACGACGCCTATTCTGGGCGCAATTTTATCGACGGCGCTGCCGGGTGTGACTATACCAACGCCGTTTCCGGGCAGCGTTCCGCCCGCCACCGTGACTACAGAAACCCAAAACGCGATTGAATGGGTGATCTCGCAAGTGGTGATCCCGGCGTGGAATTTCTTGTATACTCTGATCATCAATGGGGCAGTCTCACTGTGGACATATGCCGGGGATCGCGGCGGACTCACCGCACAGGTGTGCGGCTGTTTACTGCCCGTCATCGTCGGTGGTTTTCTCATCGTTCGGTCAACACTGCGACGAATACGGCTCATTTAACAATGCAAACGCTGGTCTATCAACTATCTTATGCGGAAACGACAGCGCGGGTTCATGCCGAACACGCGCTCATTCATGAAGGCGATCCACTGCCTCTGATTGCCCTCCTTCAAGATACTTCTGCGCCCAAAGAGGGACGCTGGCGGGCGGCGGCGATCCTCGGTGATCTGGCGGATAACCGCGCCCTCGAGTCGCTGGTCACGGCGCTGCACGATGATGACCCTGACGTGCGTAACTGGGCGGCGTGGTCACTGTGCGCGTTAGATCACCCCGGCGCGTTCGCCGCACTCAGCGATCTCGTGTTGAATGGCGCGGCTGACGAGCAAATACCGTTCATGGCGGGTTTAGGCATGATCAACCGGGATCGTGCGCGTGCAGAGGCGATTTTCGCACAGGCGGCACTCGGCGATAACGAGGTCACGCGACGGGTTTTATGGGGCGTTCAGGCGTATTTGAATCACATAGGGTAGAGACAGACGCCATCAATAGCGTCCCAAGTTAAGATGATCCCTCCCCGAATTCAGGGAGGGGAGCAAACAAAAGCATCCTTTGCATGGGAGAATGGGTCTGAAATAAGATGCTTATGGATCACATTTCAGCCTCCTTTAGTGGGCTTTCTACAACTTGCCGGATGCTTTAGCGTCCGGCAAAAAGCAGCGGACGTTTCAAGTCAGTTACTCTGCGAGAGGGGTTGCCGTCGTGATCATCCCCTTAAGCATACGCTCCATCGACATCGTATGACAGCACACGCCGCGACTCGCATAGAATGAGCAGTTGCAATGCAGCACGTTATTATCGTAGCTGGTATGGTGTTCGTCGTTATCGCCTTTGAAGATGACATCAAACGCGCTGATATGAATGCGATCTGTTTCTTCGGCATATCGATGGGCTTTGTCTACGTCGCTGACCACGTTTTGACCGGGCGCGTAGGGAAGCGGACTCCGCTTGAGCATAGGCTTGAATAACCGTTCAATACCCATCACATGCGGACAAATGGCATGGGCGCGGAAGCCAGCACACGTACAGTCCCAACCATCGTTCCCCAGTGTGACATGGTAGCTGCTGTTGTCGCCTTTAAAATCAATGCTCAAACTGCGAAAGGTGATGCGCTCCGGTTGTTCGGCGTACCGCTTGGCTTTCTCGATTTTGCCGATCATTCCATAATCCATGTCGATAATCCTCTCTACTCTGCTAATTTAACAAAAAAGCACGCGATTGTTGAACACAATCCGCGTGCTTAGAAGTTCCAGTTCAGGCTGTTCAGCTTTAAAAGTTTTTTCGGCGTCATCGATTACTCCGTCCACCTTTTCACCAGTTTATGCCAACATTAAAGCCGTGTCAATGAATTTTGGACACTTTTAACATTGAGTCAGGGGGCATTTGGGGCGTAAAATCGTAGTAATACGCGGTATTTCAACCAAATCACATAAGGTCAAAACCGCGCCGTAGGGACACGATACATCGCGTCCGTATCCACTCCTTACAACCCTCTCTAGGTTGCAAAGTGAGTGCGGGTGTGGTAAACCGGAAGCATAATCAGCCAAATGACCCCCTTCACTTATTTGCGATGGACACCTAATCATGTTATCCCGACTGCGTGGTCGCTTATTCTTTTCCTATGTATTCCTTATGACGGTCATGCTGGTGGTGATCGGCGTGACGTTGTTCGTGATCCTCAACTTGCGGGGAGCGCCGCCCGAAACGACCTATCTACGCCTAGCTACAACTGCCCTCAGCGTTGATCTGCGCCAGATTCTCGCAGAAGCGGCGACAGGTTTTGCCGAATCTCCGGCGGCGGGCTGGCAGCGCCTCACTGATGAGCTTGGCATTGTCGCGGAAGATCGCAACGTGCGTATTTTGATCGTGCGCGAGGGATCACAGGATGTGTTGTATGACAGCGGGGATACGCTGACAGGGGTGGCGCTCAACGCTGATGTTGAAAACTACGACATCCCCGCCGCTATTGCACGCGGGGCATTCACCCGTTTAGCGTCGATTCGCGCCGTGCGTGGGGTTTTCCGCGATGCAACCGACGAATGGTTGTTCGTGGGGATGCAGTCGATTCGCCAACCCGACGACCTGAACGCGAACGCGCTGTTATTTGCCGACCCGCGTCAGCGTCAAACCCTGTTAGAAGCCTTAAGCGATTTTGGCACAGAACTAGCGCCGCTGTTTTTGCAGGCGGGCGTCATCGGCTTGATCGTGGCGGTCATCTCTGCCGGATGGATTACGCGAAGCATCACGCGCCCGCTGCAAACCGTCGCCGCCGCCGCCGCTGAGGTGGCACAGGGACACTATGATCGGCGCGTGCCGATTGAAGGTCCTCTGGAAGTGAAAGCCGTCGCTGACGCCTTCAACCAGATGAGCGAAAAAATCCAAACTGAGCAGCGATCACAGCACGATTTTCTTGCCAACGTCTCGCACGATTTGAAAACGCCGCTCACATCGATTCAGGGCTTCTCACAGGCGATCATGGATGGCGTCGGTGATCCCATTCCGGCGGCGAAGATCATCCACGAGGAAGCAGGACGGCTCAACCGCATGGTGATCGAACTAACCGATCTCGCACGGTTGCAAGCGGGGCGGCTCTCCATGCAAACTACACCCATTGATATAGGCGCACTCACGACGGCGGTGGGTGAGCGGTTGGCGATCATGGCGCGTGAAAAGCACGTCGCAATGCAAATCAACGCGCCGGGAATGCCTGTGATCGCCGGAGACGGGGATCGTCTGGTGCAGGTCGTCACCAACCTGATCAGCAATGCGATCAAGTACACGCCCTCAGGCGGCAAGGTGAAGGTTTCCACTCAGTTACGCGGCAACGGGGTTGAACTGATGGTCGAAGATACCGGTGTGGGCATCTCTGCCAACGAACTACCGCGCATCTTCGAGCGATTTTATCAAGTGGACAAAGCGCGAGGACCTCAGCGCGGGACGGGCTTGGGCTTGGCGATTGTGCAGGAGATCATACAGGCGCACGGCGGGAAGATCACGGCGACGAGTCCCGGTGACGGCAAGGGATCAACGTTCACGGTGTGGTTGCCTTCCCCGCAGATGAGTACGGTTATGCGCCGACGATAAAGAAGAAAGCGCCAAGAAAACAAAAAAAGAAAAAACTTGACGCAACGGCGCAAAGACGCAACGGCGCAAAGCAGAAGGGTAGGGACGCGCAACGGCGCGTCTGTTTAATTCACGGAATATGGCGGACGCGATTTATCGCGTCCCTACGAGGAAAGTGAACAAAATTGTGTGCTTACGGGTAAAAGTTCAGATTACACAGGAGATTAAATATGCTCACTTTGCGTCTTCGCGCCTTCGCGCCTTTGCGTCATGTTCTTGTCTTTGTTTTTCTTGCGCTACCTCTATTCTCACTGATGACTCGCGTTGTTTACGCACAAGAGGTTACACCAGAAGTCACGCCAGAGGCGACTATCGAAGTGACTCCCGAAGCAACCGCTGCGCTTCCGCCTAACGTGCTGCTCGACTTCCCCGGCGCGGGCGATTACACCGTTTAGCTTGGCGTTGATAATCGCTCCAGAACGACGAGCGTTTACATCCCCCTATCCTATGAAACCTCGTCCGAAGCGTTTCCGCTGGTGGTCGTACTATTGTACTCAGGGTGAAAACATGCCCGTCCTCATCATTCAAGGCACGTCAGACACCGTTGTGCCGTTCTACGGAATGCCGCGTAACGGCTTGGGCTTTATGTCTACTGCGAATAGTCTGCTGTACTGGACGCGCCAGAATGAATGCCAGACGCAAAGCGGAATCGAAACGCTGGAAGATGTTGATCCCAACGACGGCACGCGAGTCATATTACAAACTGCAACGGACTGCGCCAATAACGCTGATGTCATGCTCTACGGGGTGTACTACGGCGGGCATAATTATCCCGGTCATTCCCTGGGGGTTGATCTCGGCACGACCAGTTTAGATATGGATGCAACCCGCGTCATCTGGGATTTCTTCGCGGCACATCCAAGGGCTAGGGAAGAATAAGCAGCAGATCAAAACGTGTGTTGGGATGCGCGTTTGCGCTCCCAACTAGGGTCGCCACATAGCATAGCCCGGTGCGTCTGCCGGATCATCTGTCAACGAGTGTGCATTCGACCCGTCGGCATTCATGATATAGCGATCCCATTGTCCGTTGTCGAGGCTTTGAAGCACATACATGATCTGCGTGCCATCGGGTGACCAGACACCATACTCGGCGGCGGTTTGCTCATTCGTCAGTTGGCGCACATTCGACCCATCTACGTCCATGATGAACACATTTTGCCGTCTTCGATCCCGATTAGACGAAAATACAATGTGTTTTCCGTCTGGTGACCACATTGCCCCCCAATCCTCTGCGGCGTCGGTGGTGAGAGGACTCACGTTCGAACCATCCGCGTTCATGAGAAAGATGTTCATATTGCGATTACGGTTAGAATAAAAGGCGATCTGTGTGCTGTCCGGCGACCAGCGAGGACCGTAATCATCGACTGTCGGGTCGTCGGTCAGTTGGCGCATATTCGAGCCATCTGCGTTCATGACGTAGATATTGGATTTTCGATTTTGGACAGAGTGAAACGCAATTTGCGTGCCGTCCGGCGACCAGTCTGGCAGGCGATCCGCATTTGTGCTGTTGGTGAGGCGAAGTACATCCAAGCCATCTGCATTCATGACGTAGATTTCTTCATTCCCATCCCGATCAGAGACGAAGACGATCTGTTCGCCATCCGGCGACCACGCAGGCGTAAGGTCTTGGGCTGTGTTATTGGTCAGATTGCGAGGATTCGTCCCATCAATGTTCATAACGTAAATTTCAGAGTCGCTGTTACCGCGCCTTGAATTGAAGACGATCTCGACTGGCTCATCGTCTTTTGGCGTTGCCGTAATGCTCATCAGAAAGACAGTTGGAGTAGATAACGGTGTTTGGGTGGTCGGGGCGCTGTTCGCACAGCCACTGAGCAAGACCAGCGAGATCAAACAGATCGAAGCGGCAAGACCATTGCATTTAGAACGTAAAACGAGCCTGTGTGCCATGAAAATCCTCAATGTGAGTGAGTTGCTTCAGGAGGTTGGGGCTTTTCGGCACGCCGGAGGCTTGAAGCCTCCGGCGGTAAAATTTCCTAGCTTCCTGCTGTTGCTTCTGCCGTGACCTCTGCCGTAGGTTCTTCAACCGGAGCAGCGTCGGTCATTTCGGGCGCTGCTTCTGCGGTTGATTCAACCGTCGCTTCGGGTGTCGGCGCGGCAATCGTTGGGATTGCGGTGGGCGTCGCGGGCGGCAGTGACGAGGCAGAAAGATTGAGCAGCGGCAGCACCTGGAACGTTTGCATCACCTGTGCCAGATTGACATAAATTGTATCGCTAGGTGTTTCTGGTTCTGCCAGCAAACCGGGGAGCGCCACTTCGGGCGTTGCGTCGGCGCTGACTTCGGCAGGCGTCGTCTCGACGGTGTTCAGGTCAATGTTGGCGTCGGGGAAACGCAAATTAGCGACGTGCAGCGCGTTCGCCCCATTCAACAGGACGGCTAAACCGCTTTGTCCTGCGCCTTCAACATCGGTGAAGGCATACCCAACCGAGAAACCAGATGCTTCGCCGCGTGTCACCGGGACAACGCTCAGGATCGTCGCGCCGGGGCGTTCCGTTTCGACCCACTGGCGTGCGGCGGCTTCATCAGCGACGGTGACGCCGGGACGCGCTTCCACGCGCAGATTCACGCCGTTTTCGCTGCTGATGCTTGTGGGGCGACCTGCGGCGCTGTCTGTGACCGACCATTCTTGCGGGTAGCGAATGATGTGGCTGACAATCGGGTCGTAGTAGGCGTCCCAGTTGAACGGTGTGGTTTCAAACTGCTTGAACGGCACAATACTGCCCGTCAAGTTATCGATCAAAAAGCGCAGCATTTCAGTCGCATTTTCAGGCACGACCACGCGCACAACGTAAATCCACGTTCCATCTGTCCAGATGTTCTGGCGGGCGACATACGTTTGCCCGTTGGACAGTTCGACGCGAAAATCAATCGTCAGCATATCATTGGCAAAAGAACGATTCGTTTCAATGGGATTGCGGAAATTTGACCATGTTTCAAGAATAGTTTCCGGCGTAAAACGATCATTCAAATCTTCGGGGCTAATCGTCCCGTCAGCAGATTGTACAAACGCATCAATCACGCTTAACTGGGTGTTGTTGATCATGTTGACCTGTGCCAGACCCGTGTTGCTTGTGGGTTGGCTGACTTGCCATCCTGTGGGTTCGGGGATGGCGTACATGCCCGTCGGGTGTAAATACACCTTATCAAAGCTGATCGCGCTGAAGTCGCTGATCGCCGGGGGGTAGGTGGGCGTGGGAGCGACAGTGGGTTCTGACGCCTGTGAGGTGGTCGTTTGATTGGGGGTAAGCAATGGAATAATTGCCCCTGACAAAAGGACAACCGCCATGAATACACCGAGAATGATACTTGCTCGTCTCGCACTATTGTTGTTCATACAAAAGGACTCCAAAGAAATGGGGAGAAACCCAAAAATGATACCCCAAAAGCGGTTCGATGTTAAGTCTGCGATAGAATAGCAAGAGAAGCGATTAGCAAAGAAGCCGTTAGCGGTTAGCCATTTAGCCGTTCGCTAAAAGCCTTGATTGGCTTTATCGATTGTTTATCAAAGGTCGAGGCACATCATCCGGGTCGTTTGCCTCACTGTTAACCGCTAATGGCTAATTGCTTATTTGCTAACGGCTAATTGCTAAAAAGGCTTTTCTCATGCAAATTCTTGAGTCGCAGTTAAACCCCAACGATGACCAATTTAAACGTAACGCACAGCATAACCGCCAGCTTGCAGCCGAATTACGCGAACGCCTTGCACTCGTGCGGCAGGGTGGCGGCGAAAAGTATCAGCAGCGTCACCGCGAACAGGGTAAATTGTTTGTGCGGGATCGCATTGACCGCCTGATCGATCCCGGTTCGCCCTTTCTCGAACTCGCGCCGCTTGCCGCGTGGGAGATGTACGAGGGTGACGCACCCGCCGCCGGAATCGTCACGGGGATTGGGCGGGTGAGCGGAGTCGAATGCGTCATCGTCGCCAATGATGCGACGGTCAAAGGCGGCACGTACTACCCCATGACCGTCAAGAAGCATCTACGGGCGCAGCAGGTCGCCTTAGAGAATAACCTCCCCTGTATCTATCTGGTGGACAGCGGCGGCGCGTTTTTACCCATGCAGGATGAGGTGTTCCCCGACTCCGACGACTTCGGGCGCATCTTTTACAATCAGGCGATCATGAGCGCGGCACGCATCCCGCAGATCAGCGCGGTCATGGGAAGCTGTACGGCGGGCGGCGCGTATGTCCCCGCCATGTCTGACGAAACGGTGATCGTCAACGGCACGGGGACGATCTTCTTAGCGGGTCCACCGCTGGTCAAGGCGGCGACAGGCGAAGATGTCACCGCCGAAGAATTGGGCGGCGCGTATGTGCATACGCACGTTTCCGGCGTGGCGGATCACTATGCCGAGGACGACGATCACGCATTGGAGATCGTGCGCGAAATCGTGGCAACGCTCAACCGTACCAAAACGTTCGGCGTTGATGTCACCGCGCCCGAAGAACCCCTATACGACCCCAGTGAGATTTACGGCATTTTGCCGACCACCTTCCGCGAAACCTACGACGCCCGCGAGATCATTGCGCGTCTCGTCGATGCCAGCCAATTCCGCGAGTTCAAAGCCAACTACGGTACGACGCTGATCACGGGCTTTGCGCGGATCGAAGGTTTTCCGGTGGGGATCATTGCCAACAACGGCGTCTTGTTCAGCGAGTCCGCCTTGAAGGGGACTCACTTCATCGAACTGTGTACAGCGCGGAATATCCCCCTGCTGTTTTTGCAGAACATCACGGGCTTTATGGTCGGCAAAGCCTACGAGTCCGGCGGCATTGCCAAAGACGGCGCGAAGATGGTTCACGCGGTAGCCAATGCCGCCGTCCCCAAGCTAACCGTGATCATCGGCGGGAGTTTTGGCGCGGGCAATTACGGCATGTGCGGACGGGCGTATCAACCACGCTTCCTGTGGATGTGGCCCAACAGCCGCATCAGTGTGATGGGCGGGGAACAGGCGGCGAACGTGCTGCTGACCGTCAAGCGCGATCAATTGGCGCGGGAGGGCAAACCCGACATGACTCCCGACGAGCAATCCGACTTCAAAGCGCCCATTCTGGAAAAATATGATCACGAAGGCAGCCCGTACTACTCAACGGCGCGGCTGTGGGATGATGGCATCCTCGACCCGGCGCAAACTCGCCGCGTGTTGGGCTTGGCATTGAGCGCGTGTATGAATCAGCGCAACCAACCCACTCAGTTTGGCGTATTTAGAATGTAAGAAGACGCCTCACCCTAAATCCCTCTCCCAAGTGAGAGGGACTTGTTTCTCCTCGCCGTTCGGAGAGGGGGTTAGGGGGTGAGGCTATAGTTCTGTAGGAATAAAAACGATGTCTGATAATGCGATGATTCCATCCGATCCCAACATGGGGATCGAATCAATGAGTGCATCCGAAATTCAGGGGCGCACGCCCGATTGGTACGACCAGTGGCGTGACCGAATCCGCGAATGGGTATCACGCGGCGCAGATGAACAGCTTGCTCAAATTCTGCTGCTCGTGCCTGACCTGCTCATGCTGGTCGTGCGCCTTGCGCGGGATAAGCGCGTGCCGTTTCTACTAAAGGCACAACTTTTGATGGCGGCGGCATATGTCATCAGCCCCATTGATCTCGTGCCAGAGGCGATTATCGGCGTATTAGGTTTGGCAGAAGATGCGGGCGTACTGGCGCTTGTCCTCATGTGGATTAGCGGCGTGCGCGGACTCGACAAGAAGGTTTTAAGCGACAACTGGTCAGGCGCGGGCGACGTAGAGCAGACGATCACAGGGCTGCACAAGCGCGTCACCGACAACGCCGATAAGCTGTTCAGCGCCGAAGTATGGTCAAAGATTCGCGCCCGCTTCGAGCGTTCGCCAGAGGTGGTCGAAGGCAAGGCGAAACACCGCCTACCCCGACTCAGCTTGAAGCGCAAACAGGCAGAAGATGACGTAATCTGACCGTAGGGACGAGGGTCACGCCTCGTCCTTTTTGCTTCTTGAGTCGTTGTACAATGGGCATGATGTTAGGTGAGTTGAGGGTTTAACGAAATGGCGCTCAATATCCAGATCGATCAGCAAAAACTCGCGGCATTCTGCGCGAAGTGGGGCATTCAAGAATTGGCGATCTTCGATACTCACATTCGGGAGGAAGAAGGCGAAGTTACGGACGTGATGTATACGCCGATGCCCAGTGTAAAATTACCGGGGTCCTTTCAAAAATTATTCGATATGGAAGACGAACTCGGCGCGATTTTGGGGCGGCGTGTCGCTATGGATGACCATGAACTTGTCAAGAGTTACTCGTCCCCCAATCAATTCGAGCAGTATCTAAGGACAATGCAGGTCATTTATGACTGATGAAAAACTCCTCGCTCACATGCTGGACGCGGCAAAGCAAATTCAAGTGTATGTTGCGGGGATGACGTGGGATCAGTTTATGCAGAGTCGCCTACACCAAGACGCGGTTATTCGCTGCATTCAAGTGATTGGTGAGGCGGCTCGGCGCATGTCAAATGATATAAAGATCAATCATCCTGAAATCGAATGGCGCTTGATCGTCGGAATGCGAACCGTCGTCATTCATGAGTTTTTTCGCATCAAGCTCAATGTGATTTGGGATGCTACCCAAGATAGCATTCCGGCATTGATCGCCGCACTCACGCCACTTGTGCCGCCAGAGGAATAGACGCTAGAACACTAAGGGTATTTGCTAGGCGAAACGCCGCCTACCCCGCCTCAGCTTACGGTGCAAACAAGCAGATCATCAATCCGATGTACAATCAGAGAGTGAGCTAGAGTGAGGGTTTAACGAAATGGCGCTCAATATCCAGATCGATCAGCAAAAACTCGCGGAATTCTGCCAGAAGTGGGGGATCGCATCAATGGCGATCTACGGTACGCACATCCGTGAAAACGAGGGGGAAATCATCGGGGAAGTTACTGATGTGATGTATACCCTCCTTGAGGGTGTTCGTTCTCCTAGCTATCTTGGTGGATTCTTCGATATGGAAGACGAAATATCTGCAATTATGGGGCGCACAGTTGCCATGACTTCCCGTGATACGGTGAAACGCAATAGCTCACATAGACATTTCAGGGAGTATGTGGAGTCCATGAAGGTTATCTATGCCCGATGAAAAACTGTTCATCCATATGTTTGACGCTGCAAAGCAAATTCTCGAATATCTTTCAGGGATGAACCGTGATCAGTTTATGCAGAGTCGTCTCCACCAAGACGCAGTAATTCGCAATTTTCAGGTGATCGGTGAAGCGGCACGGCGTATGTCGAATGACATGCGAATCGATCACCCCGAATTTGAATGGCGCAAGATGATCGGACTGCGAACGATGGTTATACACGAATATTTCCGCATCGATCTTGAGGTGATCTGGGACATTGCTCAAGATGACATCCCGCCGTTGATCGCCGCGCTCACGCCGCTTGTTCCACCAGAAGAATAGTCGCTAGAACACAATCACGCCTCTTGCGACATTGCCGCTCATCATCGACTCGAACGCCGCGTTGATTTCCTGTAAGTGATACTCCTGCGAGATCAATTCATCCAGCTTGAGCTTACCCGCTGCGTACAAATCGACCAGTAAGGGGAAATCGCGCTGTGAATCGACTGAGCCGTAATAGCTCCCCTTGACCGACTTTTCCTCTCGTGTGATGATCGATCCCGGTAAGTTGGTCGCTGATCCCATCGGAGACAAACCCGCGAGAATCACGTTACCACCGGGACGCGCCGCCGCCAGTGCCATTTCCTGCAAGCGGGGTAAGCCTACCGCCTCAAATGCGTGATCCGCGCCGCGTCCGCCCGTCAATGCGCGGATTTCCTCAATCGTGTTCTCGCCAGAATAGATCGTGTGGGTTGCGCCGAACTCGTGCGCGAGTCGCATTTTCGCCGGAGTCGTATCCACCGCGATGATCGTGCTTGCCCCGCAGATCGCCGCGCCTTGCAGCACATTCAAGCCCACGCCGCCGCAGCCGATCACGACCACGCTTTCACCGGGACGCACACCTGCGGTATAGAACGCCGCGCCGACTCCCGTCGCTACCGCGCATCCCACCAGCGACGCCGCCCCTAGCGGCACATCGCGCCGAATTTTGATACAGCTTTGTTCCGGCACCACCACATGATCGGCAAACGAGGCGAGTCCGCAGTAGGCATAGACCGGATCACCGTTCAGCCGATGGAGTCGCGTTGTACCATCGAGCATTGTCCCCGCCCAAATCGGCTCGGTGAAGGTCGCGCACAGGTTCGGCTTATCGTGGCGGCAGTAGAAGCAGTCACCGCACGCGGGCGCCCAATTGAGGATCACATGATCGCCCACTTGCACGCGAGTCACGCCGTCGCCTACCGCTTCGACTACGCCCGCGCCTTCATGCCCACATACGACGGGCAGCGGGTGACGGGTCGTCCCCGTGACAAGGTGATAATCGCTGTGACACACGCCACATGCGGCAATCTTCACGCGCACTTCTCCCGCACGGGGATCATCCAGTGTGAGCATTTCAATCACGAACGGCGTATTCGGCGCATAAAGTACAGCGGCTTGAATTTGCATGATGTTTCCCTCCATGAAGAATTGTAACGCAAAAAGATTTGAACCACAGAGAACACAGAGAACACAGAGGAAAAAACGAAAACGGGTAAAGAATCCCCGTCAGCGGGCGTCAAATCAATAGAGCTAACACTATCAACAGGAGCATCTTTATGGCTGTAAAAGTCGCAATCAATGGTTTAGGGCGCATCGGACGCGCCGCCTTCAAAGTGATCATGGATACGCCCGAACTGGAATTAGTTGCCGTCAATGATATTGCCGCGTTAGAGAACATGGTCTATCTGCTCAAATACGACACCGTTTACGGACGGTATGAGCGTAGCGTAGAAGCGGCGGACGGTAAAATCCTCGTGGATGGCAAAGAGATTGCCTACCTCAGCGAGAAAGACCCGACGAAACTCCCCTGGGGCGCTTTGGGCGTGGAACTCGTGTTTGAAAGCACGGGCATTTTCACCAAGCAGGAAGACGCGGGTAAGCATGTCACGGCGGGCGCTCGTTATGTGATCATTTCGGGACCCACCAGCAGCGAAGATGTGCCGACGGTGGTGCATGGCGTCAATCGCCCCGGTCAGGGTACGCTCATTCTGTCGTGTGCAAGCTGCACGACCAACAATATCGCGCCCGTGATGGAGATTATGCAGCGGCATTTCGGTGTGGAAAAGGCGCTCATGACCACACTCCACGCCTATACCGCGACTCAAATGCTGGTAGACAGCCCCGGCGGAAAGAAAGACATGCGGCGCGGACGTGCGGCGGCGGCAAACTTTGTACCGTCCAGCACGGGCGCGGCGGTGGCAGCGGCAAAAGCCCTGCCCGAACTCGTGGGCAAGTTTGACGGTTTAGCGGTTCGGGGACCCGTCGCGGTGGGGTCGCTGGCAGATATTACCCTGCTGACGAGTCGCAATACCACGCCGGAAGAAATCAATGACATCTTCCGAAAGGAAGCCGTCAGCGAACGCTACCGTGATATTCTCGGCGTTGCAGAAGATGAACTGGTTTCATCGGACATCATCAAAGACCCGCGTGCGTCGATTGTCCAGTTGGATTTGACCCGCGTTGTGGATGGCAATCTCGTCAAGGTGATGACATGGTACGATAACGAATGGGGCTACACGAACCAGATGATCAAGACGGCGCTGCATACGCTTGGGCTGCGCGAGTACGCTTACTAACTCACCTTACGCAGATCGTTATTTCTGACCCCACCCCCGACCCCTCCCCGAATTCGAGGAGGGGAGCAAGCACACTCCTGTTTGCGCCCTCCCCTGAATTCGGGGGAGGGAGGCGAGCGCAGCGAGCGGGGTGGGG
>JBBQRJ010000064.1:0-15163 GCA_038214955.1 Aggregatilineales bacterium
TAACTCACCTTACGCAGGGGGTCAAATTGACCCCCACCCCGCTCGCTGCGCTCGCCTCCCTCCCCCGAATTCAGGGGAAGGCGCAAACAGGAGTCTGCTTGCTCCCCTCCTCGAATTCGGGGAGGGGTCGGGGGTGGGGTCAGAAATAACGATCTGCGTAAGGTGAGTTCCTAAATCGCATCTGATCAGGATGGCGCAATCAGCGATATAATCTGCTGATTGCGCCTGCAATTATCGGGTTGGTGGGGCTGGCGGCGATGTTACTGTGGCGGCAGATCAAGAACCCGCTTACAGAAGAACAACACAGCGATCTCAACTACACCGCCAACCTGTGACTACTTTCCTGCTCGTCGCGCATGGGCTTGCGTTCGTCCTATTGGCGATCTGGTTTTTGCGTTGGGGTGGATTTCCGCAGTTCAGCGAATTGGGCTTGATTTAGCTTCTTCCGCTGGAGCAACATTTTGTTGCAGAGGTAAAACTAAACTCACGGTTGTGCCTACATTTTGCGTGCTGTTCACGCTAATCGTCCCTTGATGTGCATCAACTCCGGTGCGTGCAATCGTTAGTCCAAGCCCTAATCCCCGGCTTTCGTTGATGTTCGTCCCTCTAAAAAATGGCTCAAAAATGCGTTCCTGTTCATTTACAGGAATGCCGATTCCTTGATCCATCACTTGCACGAGCGCAGAAGTATCCTGTATTGACAGCCCAATCTGGATGGTACTGCCTTCCGGGGAATACTGCGCGGCATTCAACAGAATGGCTTCGAGTGCTGCCTGTAACACGCGCTGATCCGCACAGACAAAAAGGGATGCTACCGCATTCAGTTCGTAAATGTGACGGGGAATAGCTGTTTTTTCAAGCTGTGCAATGACTTCTTTGCACACACCTTCCAGCGAAACCGAAGTAAACGTGAGTTCTCGTGGTAGCAACCGATTATTCACTAAGTCGGAGATGGCGTTGAGCATCGTGGTGATGTGTTGAATTTCTTCACGGATCACCCGTGTTCTATCGTGACGCTGTTCATCGGTCAAACGATCAAGATAGTGATCTAAGAAATGACTCGATGTTTGGATGACCGTCAAAGGCGTGCGAAATTCATGGCTGATGCGAATCATCATGCGATTTCGCAGTTCGCTCAGTTCGCGCTCTTTTTCAAGCGCAATTCGCAACTTTTCTTGTTCGAGGCGCAAAGCTTCAAGTTCGTGACGCTCGGAAACATCGCGCAGTACGATGACCCGCCCTTCCGACTGCCCCTGTTGATTTTCCACCCGCGAACCCGATGCTTCTACCCACACACTATGACCATCTGAATGCAAACAGCGAAATGTGACGTAAGGATGCTGATTCGCATCCACAACCCCATCTGCGACGAGAGCGCGTAGATGGGGGGCATCGTCAGGATGAATAAACTTACCGCCGAATGCGCCAATAACCTCGTTAGACTCATACCCAAGCCCCGACAAAAACGAGGGACTGGCATAACGAACGAACCCAACCGCATCAATATAAGCCACCATATCATGCAAGTTGTCGGTGATCACGCGCATTCGTTCTTCGCTGGCACGCAGCGCCGCTTCGACCCGCTCCCGCTCCCGTAGTTCATGCTGTGCGCGGCGCAGCGATTCCTGACTTCGCCTTGAAATGACATAACCCGACACCGTAAAAATCAGCATAATCGTGACATGACTCAGCCACGCGGTAAACGGCGTAGCAATCGGGTCGGGGATCAATTCGCTTTGCGACAGGATCACCATAATCAGCCCCATCACAACCGATGCGGCGGCAAACACAGCGGCAGCCACCCAACCGGACAAAAGCGCCGCAACCATAATAAATAGGGTGAATATGCCAAAGTAGGGTGAGCGTGTTCCTCCCGCCGCCGCAGTAATCAACGTAATAAGGATAAACATGCCGACCAAAAAGATGTAATTAGCTAGTCGTGCGTGTTTAAAATTGTGCGCTAGAAAAGCAACGCCGGAAACGACAGCGGCAGCGAGGAGATAGATCAAACGGTCTGCGTATTGAGGCATGATGATTACCCCGATAACAGCATGAATCATCGAGATCACAAAACCGAGTGATACCAACACGCCAAAAGGCTGCCTGATGCCCGCCGCCGCTTCTTGATCTGAGAAAAGCGGTGGCTCTATAAAACGTTTGAGGCTTTCAAACGGTAATCCGCTAAATCTTCTCATAGAACCTCGTCTGCCTTGCCAAGCGGTACCACTTGATCCTTATTATACAGTGCAACTATACGAGGAATTGATACAGGTTCGTTGCCTTATGACAACATAACCAAACCGAGGGGATCGGGCTGATCAAATAAGGATGAATGGTTCAACGTTATTTGTACGCGCCGATTCCTTGCGGTTCTGGAATGGGATCGCCAAATTCAATTGCGCTTTCCAACCATAACTGCATTGCGTCCTTAATCATGATGTGGACTTCTTCCCACGTCTCAGCCTGTGTCATGCAACCGGGAAGTTCTTGCACTTTAGCGAAATAGCCACCTTCTTCTGAATCAGGAATAACGATCACGGCGTAAGGCAGGGACATGTAATAATCAATCGTCTTGTTCATCGTTCTCGCCTTATCATCTTTATCCTGTAGTGCTTGTTCTGTCAACGGAAATAACTCCTCTAATTTGTCCGTGATTTCTTTGACGTAATTCGCTTTAATTTTTTGACCATGCATCGGAATAATCAAGCGGTGTCGTTTTCCCTCAATCTCCACAATAAAGATGTGATGACTGCCACTGACCCGATGAACTGTAAACTCACCTTACGCAGATCGTTATTTCTGACCCCACCCCCGACCCCTCCCTGAATTCAAGGAGGGGAGCAATCCCACTCCGCGTTTGCGCCCTCCCCTGAATTCGGGGGAGGGAGGCGAGCGCAGCGAGCGGGGAGGGGGTCAAACTGAAACCCCGCGTAAGGTGAACTGTAAAGCCGAAATAGCCGAGCAAGGTTTCAACATCTTGTTTTGTCCCAACTTTTGGATTATGGCGAAGTTTACGCCGAAGTTTGTCCTGTTTAGTTATGTTATATCCGCATTACGTGTGTGATGTTGGAATCAGAGTTGCGAGGCTTGGACTGCTTCTGCGATCAGTTTCTCGCTGACCGTCCATAGGCGATCTTGCCGTGCCGTATCGGTACGGTAGCGCGATGGATGAATCAGTTTGAGATTACGGCTGTACAACCCGCTTGGTTTGTCGGTCATGACCAGCGCCGCGAGGTCGTCCGCCGCCCTGTCGGGGGTGATCGCCATTAGCTCGCCAAATGTCCCCGTCATCAACTTGAACCAACCCGGCATATCTGCGAACAGCGCCGTTTTCACATAAAACGGACCGTAATTGTAGAAGCGTAAATGGGGATAACAGCGCATGAAACGCAGCAGCGCCAGATCATTAGCAATCGACTCGTGCATGAGCGCGTACACACCGTTATAAAAGCGTTCACCGTTCAAGTTGCCAAAATCGAGGCGAAGCGGCAGCGTACCACCCGCCGACACATTGACGACCCGACTTTCCGGCGTCAGACGGTCTAACAACAGGTGAGTCAAATACACGCGGGCAAGATACTGCACCGCGAATACGGTTTCTAAGCCTTCAACGGTCAGTGTGCGTTTCGGCAGCATCACGCCCGCGCAGTGAACCAGCATATCCACACGCGGAACCCGTTCGCAGATCGTCTCTGCCAGCGTCGAAACCTGACGCATGAGCGACAAATCGGCTTGGAGATAGTTTACGCGGCTGTCGGGGATCGCCGTTTGAATCGCATCAACCGCCGCCCGCCCTTTATCGGCATTGCGTCCGACGATCATCACTTCTGCACCCAACCGCGCTAAACGGATCGCCGCTTCTTTGCCGATTCCATCCGTGCCGCCTGTGATCAGCGCGACTTTGCCCGTCAGCATCCCTATTTCGATTCGCTAGGCGGCACAAACTGCGGCGGACGGTTCGAAGTAGGGAATTCTGCCACTACAGGGAATTCCCATGACACATTTTCCAGTGTGGGGTCAAATCTCTTGAGCAAAGCGACTGCTTCTGGCATGGAGGTGACGGTACGTGTCCGCACTTTGACAAATTGTCCCGCAAACGAGGCAAGCATTTTGTTCAGCGCATGGTGATTGATGTCCACCTGCATCCCCAATTCACCGAACAGCGAGATCGTTTTCAGCATTTCCTGAAATGCTTTCAGCGACAATTCTACTTTGTCGAGCGAGAGGCTGTCACTAATGTGAAAGACCAACGGCGTTCCGCTGTGAATTTCTACGCGAATTTGATCAATAAACTGCTCTAATTCGGCGCGTGTTACCGTACCTGTCATCGTCGTGAGTATGACACGATTGGGGACAACCCATTGAATACGATACGGCATTGGCAGCTTCCTTGAGTAGGCTAGATTGTTATTATCGTAATCCCACAACATGACAATTCTTAATTAATTGTCGGATTTTTCGTACAAATTTATCGCTCTATAGTACCTAGTTACCAGTCTACCTCACACGGTTCGCCTGTGAACTGCTTGCTGGTCGCTGTGTACTGCATAATCTCGACAGCGACACCGCTTGGGTCGGTCATCCATGCTTGCCACGAGCGATCACAGCCCATTTTCTTATCGGTGATTTGCCCGCCGCGTTCACGTACCGTCAAAATCACGTCGTCAAGGTCTTCTACTTCCAAACAAAAATGCTTGATGATCGGGCGGTCAAGGTTGGCGGCGGCTTCCTGAATAAAAACTTCGATGAAGGTGGTTTCCCCCACTTCGGCGTAAAATCCGTAAGGTGCGCCGTTTTTGACGAACTCAAAGCCTTTTTTCATGCCGAGAATATTGCAGTAAAAGTTTTCGGTGACTGCCAGATTGTTCGCGCCAATACAAATATGCGCTAAACGCTTGAACATGATTTCCCCCTTAGAATTCGTACTCGTCAAAGTCTTCGCACAGGTGAACGGGTCCGTTGTAGGTCGTTTTCGCTTCTTCGACCAACGGTTTCGGGTCGGTGTTCCATACTTGATAATGGATCAAGTACAGCGACTTTGCGTTTGCTTCAGTCGCCAGTTCTCCGGCTTGCGCGGCGCTGGAATGTCCGTAACCCTTGCCCGCTGCCTCATGGATGAGCAAATCGGCATCCTTCGCCAGTTCAAGCAGCGGCGGAATCGGTTCGGTGTCACAGGTATAGGCAAGAACTTTCCCGTTACGCTTGTTCTCGATGCGGAGTCCCATTGTCGGGATGAAATGCTTGGTCAAATAGCCGACAATGCGGAAATCGTCGTTTTCGAGGATGGGTGCATTGTTGCGTTCCAACACCCGATGAAACGTGACCGGAAAGAAATTGGGCCACGTATCCCACGCGAAAAACATCATCATGTCTTCCACGCGGTTAACACAGTGATTCAGCCCGTAGATTCGCAGCGGCGCTTTACGCCCTAACAACCACATGTGCATGAGCATATTCGGCACGCCCGACACATGATCTGGATGAAAATGCGTGAGGATCATGTCTTGCAGCGAATCATCACTGATGCCAAGTTTATGAATTTTGCCGAGGGGGTTTGAACCGCAATCGACCAAAATCGGGGCGGAGTCGCCTTCCAAAATAAAATGAGTGTTGTCGTGTTCTGCGTCTGACACCGCCGCCGCCGAACCCAAGATGATGATACGCGCCATGTTCGCCCCAACGCTCGATTAATGTACCGGATTAAGTATAGTACATTTTCGGGGAGGATGAGGCATTCCTCCCCGAAATATCGGGGTTATCCGCCTAATGCGATCCGCACCATAATCGGGGTGATATACGCTTCGATGAACGCGGCAATGATCAAGCCGGGGGCGATCAAGCCAAGCCCGATCTTGATCGTGTCACCGAGAGTCACCGTCCACGCATGACCGACGGTAGTTCCTAGCGGTGGGCGCGTGATGACCGCGCCGAGTCGCAGCGCCGCCGCCGTCGCCAGCACGATCACCGGAATTTCGATGATCCCATGCGTGAGAATGGCGGGGATCATGAACATGGGGCTGTAGCCCGCAACGATCACCTGACTAAGGATGTAGCCTAGCACAATGTACACGAGCGGCGTGAGGATCAGCGCCATTGAGCCGAACGTGAACGCGGCTAACAGGGTTGCCCCGATCAAAATACGTCCATTTTGCCACGCAATCGCGCCGACGGCATTTTGTCCGAAAAACACGTCTGAATAGGTGTCAATGGACACAGCGACTTCACGAAATTCCAAATTGGACGGCAGGTGTAAATTCCATTGGGGAATAAAACCGATCACCATGCCGCCCACGAACGCCAGCACGAACACCGCAATCGTGATCGGCAGCGCAAACCCGAGTCGCCGCACGCTGAGAGGAATCCCCTTACGGTACCATTCAATCAGGTTGCGGGCGGGAGTACCCGTCTCATCAGCGGCGCGAATGTAGCGCAAAATCTTGAGCGCCGACGCCTTGAGGTTCAGTGCATCAATCGTGCGCCCCAGCAGTTCTTCACGGTTGAAAATGGAATTGCCGACGCGCAGCAGCAGCACGATCACAACGATCATCCCGGCGATGATCGCCCATAATGCGCCAATTCCGTTCGGTGATTCAGCATCCGGCGCAAGAAACATGATCGCGCTTTCGCCTTGAATGATCAGCGTCATGGGGATGATGATAAAACTCGCCAGCAAATTCGCGGCACGGGTGCTGGTCGTTTGACTGCTCACCACCACCGCCCCGGTGATCATCACGAGCGCCTGTACTGTCGTCAGCAGAATGATCTGCACGATCAACATGGCGGGCGGACGCCATTCCAGATCACCAAACAAAAGACTGCCAAGGTAAACGGTCATGCCGCCGTAGCTGGAGATCAGCGGCGGGAGCATGGAGGACAGCGTTTTGCCGATATAAAGTTCGGTATTGGTCAGCGGTGTGCTGAGGAGCGGCTCTAGGCTGCGACGTTCTTTTTCCCCGACGAACGTTTCCAGCGCGATCACCAGCGAAATAGAGATCGGGAAAAAGCCCACGATCATCAGCAAGAACGGGATCATACGATCCCCGATGATTTGAGCGCCGTAATCTGCCACGAATCCGACGAAACGTCCCGCTACAAACTGCGCCAGAAACGGAAACAAAAAAGTGAGAATGACGATAGGCGCAATGATGCGCCAATCGCGGAAACTGTCGCGCACTTCACGCCGGGTGATGATCAAGGCGTTGGACAGCGTTTTACGCCAACCGCTTTCAAGCTGCGGTTGGGCAATAGAGTTGTTAACGTTGATCGCTTTCACGCCCATGATTTGCCTCATCTTCTTCCACGACTTGCAGGTAAATTTGTTCCAGTGATTGTGACATCGGTGACAGTGTAATGACATCCACGCCCAAGCCCATCACACGGCGAATCAGCGCGGGGTTGGTTGTGGCGGGGTTGTGTACGCGAAAGGTGATCCAACTATCGCCAGATTCTTCCACGCTCACCATATCGCCTATTTCTTTCGCCAAGCCGTTGAGATTCCCGTTGACGCGCATTTCCATCAGCGGATCACCTGTGATGCGCCGTGACAGTTCTTCGAGGTTGCCCTGTGCGATAATACGCCCATGCCGGATGATAGCGATCTGGTCTGCGAGGGCTTGCGCTTCGGTGAGGTTGTGCGTGGTGATCAAGAATGTGCGTTCGTCGCGCTGCAATTCCATGATCGCATCACGCACCTGCTTGGCGCTTTGCGGATCCATCGCGGAAGTTGGCTCATCAAGCAGCAGCACAGGCGGGTTATGCAGCATCGCCCGCACCAGCGCGAGTTTTTGCTTCATCCCCTTCGAGTATTCGCCCAACGTCTTTTTAAGCGCGAACGACAGCCCGAATCGCTCCATGAGGTCAAGCGAACGCTTGCGCCGTTCTGCGGGGGACAGATGATAAATCTGTCCGAAAAAATCAAGATATTCAATGGCTTTCATGCGTTCGTATAAGCCGTGCTGCTCGGTGAGGACACCCACATGAGCGCGGACTTGCTCTGGCTGTGCGCTCACATCATAGCCAGCGATTTTCGCCCACCCCGACGACGGAGCAAGAATAGAGGTCAACATGCGGACAGTGGTCGTTTTGCCCGCGCCGTTCGGTCCCAATAGTGCCAGCACCGATCCCGACGGGACATTCATATTCACCGAATCAACGGCGAGAAAGTCGTCATAAAACTTGGTCAAATTCTGCGATTCAATCATGTGTTGTGGTCGATTTCGATTATTTCAAGCCATGACCGATTATCGCACAATTACAGGGTGATAGATGTGAAAGAAATGTGAAAGGGGGAGAAATTAGGCGTTTGTCACGCCCGGTAGTGGGATAGAGTCCCTTAGCCTTACGAATCTCCGCGCTTTGGAAACAATGATTTTGTACTCGCGTCGGAATCTTTGGGAAGTAAGGGCATCAACTGTTCTAGGTCGGCAATAAGCAAGGGCAAGTCAGTTTTCACTGTATCCCAAACTGTACTTGCGTCAATATCAAAATAATTGTGAACAAGAATATTTCGCATTCCGATCATTTGTTTCCAAGAGACATTCGGGTATTTATCTTTTGTTTCTTGAGAAATGTTTACTGCTGCCTCTCCAATGATCTCAAAAATTTTGTAAAGGGCAAACTTAAGCTGGATACTCTCGTCAATTGACTCAACCGTTTTACCCTCTAAAAACTCGACAGCATATCTCGCTACCTCGATGATATGCCCAACTCGCCATTGATCACGCGGCATATAACACCTGTGCTGTTTCTAACACCCGTTCTCTAAAACCTCTATTTATGAATCCGGCTGTTTTCAAATCGACTTCACGTCCCAACAGAGCCGATAGATCGACTTGTATTGCTCCCATATCGAAAAGAGTGATATGGGCTTCTGGATTA
Source organism: Aggregatilineales bacterium (assembly GCA_038214955.1). GTDB lineage: Bacteria > Chloroflexota > Anaerolineae > Aggregatilineales > Phototrophicaceae > Flexifilum. Next base: position 8,878 of record JBBQRJ010000064.1, read on the forward strand.
AACTCCACCAGCACATCAATATCGCTGTCAGGGCGAAAGTCGTCTCGAAGTACCGAACCGAACAGCGCCAATTTACGAATATGATGGCGTTGGCAAAACGCTGCGATCACCTCATATGAAACGGGAACACGTTCGCTGATCATAGACAACGCCTTTCGTGACATAGGGACGCAGAGCTATACCGCGTCCCCTGTGCTTACTATTTTACTGCTGATTGACAGGCTGCTGCTCAACGACTTGTGCAGCGATGGGCTGGTTGCGGCGCATAATGTACGCCGCCAGCGCAATCACGAACACGACGGCGGTCATCGCCTGTGACGAATTGATCGTCGTGCCGGGGATGAATGCCACTTCTGCGCGGATAAATTCGAGCAGGAAGCGGATCACCGAGTAGATCATCAAATAGATCAGGAAAAAATCGCCGTAACGAAACTGCTTGCGCCGCCGTGTGAACAGGTTCAACAGCACAATGAACAGGATGATATTCAGCAGGGCTTCATACAGGAACAGCGGGTGAAAGCGAGTGGACGCTGTCGGGTAATCGACCAGACTCTTATACGGCGCGACCCGATGTTCTGCGTCGATGGTGATGCCCCAGGGAAGTGTCGTGAATGTGCCGTACAGTTCTTGATTGACGAAGTTCGCCAGACGACCAATCGCCTGACCGAGCGGCAGCGTCACACCAGCGATGTCCAACCAAGCCGCAACAGGTAGTTTGTTACGTCGCAAGTAGATGTACGCGCCGATCAACCCGCCCAAGACCGCGCCGAAAATGCTTAAGCCGCCGCTCCAAATGGCGATAGCGCCGTTCTGTGTATTGAAGAAATTCTGTAAAAACCATGCGGTATCCATACCCTGCGCGACAACTGCTGTTGGGGGGAACAAGACGAACCACAAACGCGCCAAGATGATCGCCGGGATGATCGCCCACGTCAGCGCACCCCATACATGATCGGGATCGCGCCCGTCACGTTTCGCTAAACGCGCTGCCACCGTCGCCGCGACGAGCATGGCAAGGACAATGATGATCCCGTAATACCGGATTTGAAGCCGGTCAAACAGGACAATGTACTCTGATTGAAACTCCATAGTGCGCCTCAGTTTTTGTCAAGATGTCTATAAACGTACAAAAGTCGCTGCACGCCTGTGATGTTCGTCCCCACTGCCAGTACCCACAACATGGGGACAAGCAGAGGCGGAACGAGCAGCATCAACAGCAGCGTCACTACTCGCTCAAAGCGCGAGAATAAGCCTATTTTGACCGAAAGGTCAGCCTCTCCTGCCCGTGCGCGGACATAGCTTACCACAAAACTGCCCATGAGGGATGCCAGAGTTAACAGCAAATTCCCTAGCTGATTTTGTGTCGCAAAGTAGTATACCAGCCCGCCGAAGATCAAGCCGTCGGCGTAGCGATCCAGCGTCGAGTCCAGCACTGCGCCAAAGCGATCTTTGCGCTCCATCGCCCGTGCAACCGCCCCGTCCAGCGCATCGAGCGGCAAGCTGATCACCAACAGCACGCCGCCCCACTGGATTTCCCCGACAGCGATCAACACTGCGCCGACTGCCACGATGATCAAGCCGAAGATGGTAATCGAGTCGGGATGAATGCCCATACGATGGACACTCATCCCCGCCGCGCTCGTGACTCCGCTCATCAGCGCCCGCATCCGGTCTGACAGGGTGACGGGCTGCTGCATGTTATTCTTCGTCTTCGTCTTCATCGTCCGGCGTCATGTACCATTCGCAGAAATTGACGACCTGCCCGTCATCATTGAACTCTAGCACGAAAATGTTGTCGTATTCCCATTCGCCCTCGTCGCCAACATACTGTGTGCGTCCGTTGACAACCGCTGTATTGCCATCTATCGCAATCGGACGATAAGAGGCTTTCCACGAATCCGGCTCGTCCTTGTCTTCCAACCAGCCTTCAACGATGGCGTCCCGACCTTCAACGGGTTCATCAAAGGGGCTAAAACGGACAATCGCGTCTTCCGCATACAGTGATCCGATCAATGCGGGGTCGTAGGTACGCCACGCCCGAATATAGGTGTCTAACCATGCTTGCACGCTTGCGCGGTTAATCATTTGATGTCTCTTTCTTGCGTCAACGACGCCTTATGATACCCAAAGTCACTCTTGATATTTCGTAAATCGCCGATTACACTTTAAGAGTAATCGGGGCGTAGCGCAGCCTGGTAGCGCGCATCGTTCGGGACGCTGAGGTCGTGAGTTCAAATCTCGCCGCCCCGACAGATTCAACAATTAGCCTTTAGCAGTTAGCTTTTAGCTTAAAGCCAACCGCTAAAGGCTAATTGCTTTTTCGCTGTCTCAACAATTCAAATGCCATGACTGCTGATGCTGCCGTTGTGCCAAGCGATTGATCGAAGCGCCGCCCGTAGGGGATGCTCAAGCGTAGGTCTGCCGCGTCCGCAAATGACCGTGTGATCCCGCGCTTCTCTCCGCCGATGACCACAAACAGCGCCCCCCTCAAATCCGCATCATAGATCGATACTGCCCGTTCTTTGTCTGCGACGGCAATGCTCAAGCCGCGTCCGCGAAAGAAATCCGCCGCCTCTTGAGTCGACTCTGCAACGGCAGTCGGCATCCACTCCGACGCGCCCGCTGAGGATCGCGCCACCACGCCCGCCGCGCTCATCCAATTGCGCGGACGCACGACGAGTCCATCTGCGCCCGCTGCGTAAAAAGCGCGAACGGCTTGCCCGAAGTTGAACGGGTCTTCCACACCATCCAGCATGACGACCAGCGGGCGATCTTTCCCGACGATCAGATCATCCAGCGTGACAAAATGGCGATCCCCCACGAATGCGATCACCCCGCCATGTGACTTTCCCTGCGCGTGTTGATCAATCTCGTCAGTTGTAACGCGCTCCACCGCGATCCCTGCCCCCTCTGCCAACCGAGCCAAACGCCCCATATCCCGGTCACGCTCGTCACGCCGAATCAAGACACGGTGAAGCGGACGGCTTTTGGCACGAATCGCCGCCTCAATCGAGATGATTCCTTCTAAAATTGCCTGTTCGCTTGTCGTCACATTGCCAGTCCTTGAGCGCCTGCAAATTATAGCCGCACAGTAGGCTTTCATGCGAACGACTCCAATGGTCACAGATGGTTATCTTCTGCCCCATCTATCTTGATTAGAATAGTTATCTCGCAAAGCATCCAAAACTGAGTGCAGCTTATGGTGGTCTATCTCCCCCTGATGATCGTGGTTGCGTCCAGCGCAACCTATCACATTGTGCAGAAATATCTCGCGCCGAACGCGAACCCCGTCCTCGTGCTGCTCGTGACCTATGGAGTCGCCTTTTTCGCGTCACTGCTGCTGTTCGTCGTGTTCCCGCTCAAAGACACGATTCAGGTGGAAATCAGCAAGATCGGGATTCCCAACCTCGCGTTAGGGATATCGATCATCGGCATTGAGATCGGCTGGATTCTGGCGTATCGAGCGGGCTTGAATGTCAACGTGGGGTCGCTGATCGGGAATCTGCTGGTGGCATTGGTGCTGATTCCGGTGGGCTTGCTGTTGTTCCGCGAACACCTGTCGCCTACGAATCTGGTCGGCGTGGTGCTGTGCATTGCGGGACTAGTGCTGATCAATCAACGATAGGCTAGGGAAACAAAATGAAAGACTATCACATCAATATTTTCTACAGTTCAGAAGATGAAGCCTACATCGCGGATATTCCCGACCTGAAATACTGTTCCGCGCACGGCGAAACCCCTCAAGAAGCGTTAGCCGAACTGCTGATCGCTAAAGCGGCTTGGTTAGAAGTCGCCCGCGAAACAGGCATTCCGATCCCTGAACCGCGTTACCGTCCTGCGATTTATCAAATCGGCGCGTAGGGTCTATTGAGGGAAAATGGAGCGGACGGGTAGCATGAATCCCGGCAGCACATCGCCGCCGTCTAGCACACCGTCGATTCCAACTTCTAGTACGTCTTGATCTTCTTGCCTGTAGACTTCCACGCGCTGATCTTCGGGGAACACCAGCCACACCATTTTTGTGCCAAAGCGTAAATAATCTTCGGCTTTATGGCGGAGTTGGCGCTTACTATCCGTCGGTGATTTGACCTCCACCGCCAAATCGGGTGGACCTTCAACCTCACGTTCAGGGATAACAGGCAAGCGCACCTTCGAGATAAACGCCACATCAGGGATCAACTCGAATCCCGGCGAAAGAATGTAACTTCCATCCGCGCCTGTGACGTAGCCTAGATTATGTTCATCGACATAAAAACCTAGATAGCGACCAATACGCATAGCAACTTGTGAAGGTGTGAAACTCGCCATTTTTTGTACAATGACTCCATCAATGAGTTCAAACAGGCGATCCCGATTTTCAGGGCGTTCGCTAAAAGCGTGAAATTCGTCTAATGTGTAACGTTTTTCTTGAACAGCCATTGAAGACTCCGCATTGACCTCTATGAGGGATATGTTCACTCTAACATATCCTCGCTATCTTCGCCCGAATCTATAGTGTCCCCCATTTCAGATGCTTCCGAACGCAAGCGAGATTCATCAACTTGTAAAATTCCTAAACCCTGTTCCTTAAATTGCTTATATTCGATCAAATTGGCGTAGGGTTGTTGGGCAAAACCTTCTTCTTTTGCCATTGACCGTGTTCGATAGTTCATCCAATAGTCGTCAAAAACGTCGATTCCTAGCTCTGCGAATACGCCCGTTCCGTTAAGTAGACGATCCAAATACACTGTTGAACCAATATTCTTTGTGTTTCCACTTCCCGCACGATCCGCCGCAATTTTGTATTTCTCTTGCAGGAAAAACGTGAAGTTTTGGGCGACAGACGGTATATCAGAAAGATAATCTATCGAATAGACACGCCTTTCGTCTACAGCCGCGGTTTGACTGTAAACAACGCCCAACACGTAATGCTTGGCGTACTGTCTGTAGGGAAAGGTACTTAATGTGGCGCGATTTCGATCTCTAAAATATCCGCCGAACGTCCCAAGTGTCATCCCATTGACTTTAATTTCTTGTCGTTTATCTACCCCTGTACGAAACGTAGTTTTGATATCAAGCGCGTAATGCAGTCCACTACTCGAAATGAGCGTAATATCGGGATATTGATTTTGCTGTCTTGCTAAAACCAGTTGATACTCATTTTCGTGTGCAAATTTCTCAATCACCGGGAACATTAAGAGTTCAAGGACTTTGGAGAGAACTTTCGTGTCAAGTGAAATGGTATAGATTCGTTGATAAACATCAATGAAGCCTTTAACCGTCCACAAACCATCTTTGGTCATGACACGTTCGCGGAGTTCATCAAAATAAGCCAGCAATTGTTCTCGAAACGGATCACCTTGCATGGGTATCCCTCAGTAGGCAATGAGCAGTAATTCATGAGAGGTGCGATGTGAAAGCACATACTTTTGGGATTGAGTGACACATTCTACAGTCTGTTTATATTTTTTAAGCATCTTGACCAGATCGTTTTTGGATGGAATACCATCATCTCGATACGAAATAACAACTACGCTTGAACGGTGTCGATCAATGATGCTTTCAAACGCCTGAGTGATCGTCTTAGGTTGCAACCAGATCGATTGTTCAGGAATTAGCCGTTTATGTTTACTTTTGTAATCGACTTTAGCAGCCCAACTGCTATAGCTCATCATCCCTTCAAGAAAATGATAAAAATCTCGGTAATCTAGTCCCTTACCTTCTGAATTTAGGTATGGCGGATCGAGATATACTAAATCTGCACCCGTTGGGGTTTCAAAGGCATCGACATTTATTGCCTCATTATGACGGTGATTATCAAATACGGCAGCATTCGCTTCACCCACAAACACCCGAAAATGCTTCTCAAAAGGGGTGTCCCATGTGCTTTTATTACCGAAAGAACGCTCCACATTAGCAGAGCGCATATATAAATTAGCACGATGAAACAGATTATAAGGACGTTTAGCAATACAGGATTGAAATAGTGCAAAACGTGCGAGAGATTGTTTGTAGGGATCATGAATAAAATGCTCAATATTGTAGGTCGTTCTATCTAGCCACACATTTTCATCGTCGTAAAAGTAAATACCCTCGAAAGTGTCTTGAATGAATGTAGGATAAATCACATCTTTCCGCACTCGCAAAACCGTATCCACATCATCAACTTTTAGGTTGACACTAGAATTCTGAATCAACCCCAAGCCAATATTCCAGTTGAACATCAATTTATCGTTATACGTCACCTGTTTGCCAGCCAATTTGAAACGGTGACTTACTACGCCTGTCCCGCCAAAAACATCTAACA
>JBBQRJ010000065.1:0-15148 GCA_038214955.1 Aggregatilineales bacterium
GAAGACCCGTGCGAAAAGGTGATTCGGAAACAGGGGAATATGCGGTCTGTGACCAATGGGCAGCGGCGCATGGAAATTATACAGAGCAATCGGCTGCCCATCGAACTCGATGACATGGCGCTCAAACTGGTTTCCCAGCGCAGACTCGCTAAACGGGTATTTTGACAAGGTTGCAAATTCACCAGCCCCTATCCTATCGACATCCGTTTGAAAAGGGTACTCGTCTCGCAGTGAGTCGAGCGTAGTTGTACGAAATTCCGGCGTGACTTCTTGCAAAAATACGACATCAGGATCGGTGTCGCGTACCCATTCAGCCAGTCGCTCTGGCGCTGGGTTGTCGTACCGCACATTGGCTGTTGCAACGACCAATACAGGTGAGGCGGTGGTTTGCATGGGTTTAGGAACGAAATAGCGCCCATACCACCCGAATCCGATAAGCAAAATGGGGAGCGCGAACAGAAATGCGCCGCGCTTTCGCACGAGCAAAGCATAGATCGCCAGAACGATCAGCGGTACAAACAAAAACGGCGTAAAGTCTGCTGGAAGGGCGTACCACCAGCGTGCCGCAAAAAACAGTCTGAGTACGAGAAATGCACCGAGAACCAGAGTGTAAAAGCGGCACAATCCGGCTATCACACGAGGGAATGATATTTGTGTTTGCGTCAATTACGGCATACCCGACTCTGGCGGGTTGTTAAGGCGAAATCCGTGACCCCTCACCGTGATGATGTACTGCCATTGGGGATCAATTTCAGCGAGACGATCCCGTAGGCGGCGCACGAGCGCGTCAATGGCTTGTTCGCTTACGCCATCGCCCACCACATCGGGCCATACGGTTTCTACGACCTTATCACGGGTACAAATGCGTTCGCCGCTGGTGTACAACAGTTCCAATAGGCGATATTGAGGTGGACTCAGTGGCGGATCAACCTCTGCATTATTGATAAAGATGCGCCGCGCTTCGGGGTCAATCCGCAAACGTCCACCGCTCATGTCCGCCGGAACGACAGATTGTCGCGGGGCGGTTGCGCCCGTGCCGATAAACTGCAACCGAATCGCCAGCGCCAGTGAAATTTGATCCCCGTCTTCAAGGCGATGCGTGCCTTTCATTTGCACGCCGTTAATCCATGTTCCGTTCCGGCTGTCTAAATCTTGCAAATAATAAGTGCCGTCTTCGTGATAAATACGGATATGCTGGCGCGACACTTGGCGTTCTGGCAAAACAATGTCGCAGTCTTCTCCACGCCCGACCACCATGCTTTGATTCCCCAGTACCCACTGGGTATCTTTCATTTTATCGGTGTGAATAATCAGCATTGGTTTATCCAAAGGTGACTCAGACATCGTTGCTGCTCCTGAATGTCCCGCAAAGTTCTCTATTAAACGTTGACTATTATACCGTTTATTTCATTGTGCGGCGATGGAAACTGCGACGGTATCAGACGTAACCAAGCCCGTCCACAACCCTTGATCGTTGTAGATCGGCGTCGCTACAATCCCCGGTGTTGGCAAAATCTGCCCGCGCACATTGTTCCGGTAGTAGGCGCGAACTTGTGCCGAACCGCCCGTCAGCACCGGGTCAACTAACACGTTTCCATTCGGAAACTCGACGGTATGCACACACCGTTGACGGGGTCCCAACAGGCGAATATTGTCTTCGGGGATGCTGGTGCTGTCCTGTCGACCTGTCCCCGCTGAGAGTGATGTTTGCGGCGTGAAGACCAGCCCCATGCCGCTCGTGTTGTTATCCCCGACAATCACCTGATTCGGGTTATAAACGATAGCAACCGTCCCAAGCGACTCGTTGGTGATGATGATGTTGACGAAGAAACTGCCCGCTCCATCACGACTGATCTGAGTTGCGCTGACTCTCAGCGTGAGCGGGTTTTCTGCCGAACGTCCTAGCAGCGATTGATGATTGGCACGGTCATCGGCGCTTCGCAGCCACGAACAGGGAACACCCTCGTAAAATTGCGGAAAAAGCCCGGACACGAATCGTGGAAGATTATTCGGACCCGCGAATACCAACAGCAGCAGGAGTAAAATAATCCCCACCAGCAGACTAGAACTATTTGTGCGGCGCAGTAAGCGCATTAGGACTCCTGAAGCCAGCGCGTAATCTCAGTGAGCAGCGCAGTTTCTCTATTGTGCCACAAGTACCCCTGATCATGCCCGCGAAACCATGTCAACTGACGGCGGATAAAATCATGCGTGGCGTTCTTCGTCAGCGTGACCGCATCAGCAAGTGGAACACCGTCTAACAGGTGAGCGGCAAGCTCTCGATACCCAAGCCCGCTCATGGACGGCAGAGTCCGCGAATAACCCCTGTTTAATAGACCGCGTACTTCATCGAGGAAACCCGCTTGCATCATGTGATCAACCCGTTGATCAGCGCGTTCATACAACCGATCCCGTTCCATTTTCAAGCCATATTGCAGGATGCGATAGGGCGGGGGATGTTTCTGGCGCTGTTCGCTGAACGGTTTGCCCGTTGCCAATGTCACTTCGAGCGCCCGTACAACTCGCCGGATGTTTTTCGGGTCAATAAAAGCTTGCGCGTCGGGATCAAGTGCGATTAGACGAGCGAACAGCCTTTCCCAACCGTGTTCAACCGCGAATGCTTCTAGTTCGGCGCGTAGCTCAGGGTTTGGAGGTACTTCTGGCGGCGACCACCCTTCGATCACAGCAGTGATATACTGCCCCGTTCCGCCGACCAGAAGCGGCAGCTTGCCCCGCTCGTGAATGTCATTGATAGCAGCATACGCGAGTCGTTGATAGCTCGCCAGCGATAGATCACCATCCGGCGGTATAAGATCAATCAGGTGATGCGGGACAGTTTGTCGTTCTTCAAGCGTGGGCTTCGCCGTGCCAATATCCATCTGTGTATAGATTTGTCGGCTGTCTGCGCCAACGATTTCACCCTCGAATGCTTGCGCTATTTGCAGCGCGAGTTCGGTTTTGCCAACCGCCGTCGCGCCGAGGATCACAATCAGAGGTTTATTACCAGTCAAGCGCGTTTTCCACATGGTCAATAATCGCTTTGCCTTTTGCGGGGAGCGCAACCGCAACCGCATCAATGCGCCATACTTGATCACTCAGTCCGTGAGCCTCTAGGTACAGATGTGCCGTGCGGATCAGCTTCTCGCGTTTGCGTGGCGTAATGCTCTCAAAGGCGCTTTCGGTGGTGGCGCTGTGGCGAGAACGGACTTCGACAAATACAAGCGTCTCTTTCTCGCGTGCAATGATGTCAATTTCACCTTTCGAGCAGCGCCAGTTTACCTCAACGACGATATAGCCTTTCGCCTTGAGGTAGTCCGCCGCGTAGCCTTCCCCGCGTTGACCAAATTCCCGCTTCATCACACCCCACCCATAAAAAAAAGGGCGCACTATTGTGCGCCCTTAAAGAATACCACATTCCACTGCTTGCTTATTGACGGGGGAGAATCTTGCGAAACTTGTACCCATAAATGATCACGCCGCGTTTGCCTTCGGTGGTTAGCTTGCGCGTGACCATTTCGACACGATCCCCGATATTCACCGCCGCGCCATCCAAATCTGTGATCTGTGCAGTGATCATCACACCTTCGTCCAGCTTGACGAGTGCCAGCACATACGGCGCCTGATCCTCAAAACCTTCAGGTGCTTCCTGCACGGTGGTGTAACTGTAGACCTCACCCGTGCCAGCGAAGGTAAAACGTTCGCCTAGCTCTATTTGCTTTTTGCCCGTTTCCATAGAATTTAACAGCAGGGGACACCCGGTTAAAAGCGGGTGGGGAATGCTGTCTTGCCTCTTTTCGTTCAACATCGACGTTAGTTCCCCGAAGGGAGGCAGTTTTTTGAGTTACCTCTGGAAAACTGCCAAACCTGCTCCGCTTGCGCGGGTAACGTTTGCCTCGTCAAGGTTATCTCGGCTTGTTTTGCTCAACACACTGGCTTAGACCCTCAACCTGTTTAATGTTGAACGATAGAGCTACAGACTGGCAACGCATCCGTAGGTATCATGACCGAAATAACGCAGCACCTTGCGGCACTCAGACTGGTCAACACGAGCATTTTCATGCTCCCGATTTTAACCGGGGGTCGTTGACAGCACCTATTTTCCGATGGTTACTTTCACCGGCTTTGAAGCGGGTGTACTGTTTGATTCACTTACGCGCACGTCCATCACTACTGGGCGATTCTGGAGGCTGACATCGCCGTTCTGGTAGCGGACGCCTTCTAAACGATACCGTTGTGAGTTTAGACGCCAGTGACGTGAGATTTGCATGGTTGTTAACTCCTCAGTGCTTGCATTTTGCTACTGTTTCGTTTCGTGCATTCTTGCACAAGTTAACGCCATTCTACGTTGACGCGGCTATCAAAACCTATCAAAGCTCTCCTGATAGGCTCTCTAAATACTCAAAATGTGCGTGATAACGGTGCTGGCAAGCCCGCCAATGCTCTGGATCATCGCAATACGGGCGTCGGGTACTTGATTCGCGCCCGCTGTGCCGCGAAGTTGCAGCGTTGCCTCTACTGCTTGATATACGCCTGACGCGCCCACCGGGTTACCGCGACTCTTGAGTCCGCCAAACGTGCTGATCGGCAGCGTACCCGTCAAACCGATTTGCCCGTCTTTCGCCAACCGCCAGCCTTGACCGCGTTCGGCAAAGCCCGCCGCTTCGAGCGTCAACGCACTCAAGATTGTGAAGGCGTCGTGCAGTTCAAACAGGTTAATATCGCCGTGTGTGATGTTCGCCTGCTGCATCGCTTTGTTGACGGACGCCCGTACTGCCCGCAAGTCCAGCAAATCGGCGCGTTCGTGCAGTGCAAGCGAGTCGCTTGCGGCGGCGCTGGCGATGATCTGAATCGGGTGCGGCACGAGATCAGCGGCACGTTCAACTGTTGTCAAAATCACGGCGGCAGCGCCATCGGCATCAGGAGCGCCATCAAACAGACTGACGGGATCAGCGATCATCGGCGCTCTGGCAAACGCTCCCGGCTTGATCTGGTTGCGATACATGGCGTTGGCATTCTTACCGCCATTGGTGTGCGCGTTGATGCTGAAATTCTCGAACGCGCCCAACTCAACGCCGTATTCATGCATGTAACGACGCATGAGCAGGGCGGCGAGGGCGGTCAGAGTCGCGCCGTGAATCGATTCGTAATCGGCATCAAGGCTAACGTTGCGTGCGCGGACATGCGCCGTGCTGACCGTATCCGTCGATTTTTCCACGCCCAGCACAAGCACCGTATCCACAGCGCCAGACGCCACCGCAAGATAGCCGGTACGCAGCGCCGCCCCGCCGGATGCGTCACCCGCTTCGGTGCTGAACGTTTCTATGCTGCCCAAACCCGCATAGTCGGCAATCAACGCGCCTAACTGAGATTGACTGCTGAACGACGCGCCGTAAGCATTGCCAACGTACAAGGCATCAACCGCTTTCACCTGTGAGTCTTCCAGCGCAGCATGAACCGCTTCGGCGGCGATCATGCGAATGCTGGCGTCCCAATGTTCTCCAACGGGCGTCTGTCCGACCCCGATAATCGCTACTTTACGCATGTGATTTATCCCTCAGTCTCGCAATAGCCCACGATAACGGCAGTAGGTCGCATAGTCGATCACGGTGCGCCGCGTGATGTAATCCCGCGTTTTCGGCGCACGATCCCGAATTTCAAGAATCCGTTCGGTCACGCGCAAATCAAAGGCGTCAGACCCCGCCCCGCTGCCATAGCTCACCATGAGAATACGATCCCCCGGCTTCGCTACATCGAGGATTGCCGTCAACCCCACCATGCACGAGCCGGAATACACGTTGCCGATTTCGCCCGCCAGCAAACCCGTTTTCATCTGCTCCTCTTTGAAGCCCAACATCTGCCCGGCGCGTGACGGAAACTTGACGTTTGGTTGATGAAACACAGCGTGGGTGTAATCAGCCGCAGTCGTTCCCATCATGTCGAGCAGACGACTCGCCGCGCTGGTCGTGTGGTTGAAATACGCGGGTTCTCCCGTGAAGCGTTCGCCGTGACTCGGATAGCTTTCATCAGCGCGACGCCAGAAGTCTGGCGTATCGGTGACGAAACTATAGCTGCCTTGATACACCGCGCACGATTCCTCTGCCGCGCCGATGACGAACGCCGCGCCGCCCGACGCCGCCGTATATTCGAGCGCATCACCGGGGCGAGACTGTGCCGTATCCATGCCGATGCTCAGGGTATACGCGCCCATGCCGCTGCCCACCATAGCGATAGATGCTTGCACGGCTTCTGTGCCAGCTTTACACGCAAATTCCCAATCTGCCGCTTGAATATTCGCTGATGCGCCAATGCTTTCCGCGACAATCGTGCTGGTAGGCTTGACGGCATACGGATGGCTTTCACTGCCAATCCACACGGCGCGTAAGGCTTGCGGGTCGATTCCAGCGCGGGCAAGCGCGTTACGCGCCGCCTCAATCGACATCGTGGTCACATCTTCATCGGGACCCGCAACCGCTTTTTCTGTGACCGGGCTGCCGCCGAGTCCGTTTGTCCACACGCGGGCAACTTCGCTCCCCGGCAGACGATAGCGCGGCACATACGCGCCATAGCCGACAATGCCGACAGGTTTGGTCGGTTGCATCAAGAATGAGCGATTATCCCCATTCGGGTGAAATGTCATTTCAGTGTCCTCTTTTATCTTGTAACTCTTGTAGAATTGCCCGCGCCCGTTCGGGGCGTATGTTCTTCTCGTCAATCATTTGCTGCACAATGCGACTCGCAAGTTCAGGCGGAGCGCCCGCCGCCGCTGCGATTTGTCGGGCGTGCATCTCCATATGACCGCGTTGAATGCCTTCTGTCGCCAATGCCCGCATCGCCGCGAGGTTTTGCGCCATCCCCACCGCCACAATGATTTCGGCAAGCTGCCGCGCAGATTGAATTCTCATGATTTTGAGCGCCATTTGTGCCGTTGGATGCACGCGAGTCGCGCCGCCGACAATGCCAACGGCGAGCGGCATTTCAATTGACCCGCGCAAATTGCCTTGCTCGTCTTGCCACCAGTGAGTCAGGCTGGAATACTGTCCCTCACGGGCGGCGTAAGCGTGAGCGCCCGCTTCAATTGCCCGCCAATCGTTTCCGGTGGCGATTACAACCGCGTCCACCCCATTCATGATGCCTTTGTTGTGCGTCGCCGCACGATACGGGTCAACTTCGGCAAACACGCCCGCTTCCACAATGGCACGAGCGACATCTGTACCGCTGAGGCTATCGGCTGCAAGTTCACTCGCTGGAATCATGCCTTCGGCACGCGCTTTACGGCGATCCGTGAGGTTGCTCAGGATACGCAGCGCAACCCTGCCGCCTGTGATCTCTGCGATGCGTGGCGCGATATGCTCAACAGCGGTATTGACCGCGTTTGCGCCCATTGCATCGCGGGTGTCATACAGCAAGTGAACGATCAACATGCCGCCGATGGGGGTGTTCATCATGGGGCGCACTTGAATATCTTTCGCGCCGCCGCCGGCTTTGATGATGCTCCCGCCAATCCCGTTGATTTCTGCCATCAGCGCGGCTTTTTCCGCCATGACTTTGCCCGCCGCGACGTACACATCTTCCAGATCAAGCACCTGAATTTGCCCGATCATGATCGGTTCATCGCTTGAGGTGGTGAATCCGCCGCCCGCACGGAACAACTTTGCTGCGTTGCTCACCGCCGCAACAACCGACGGTTCTTCAATCACCATCGGGATTAAGACATCCTCGTTGTTGATGAGAAAGTTCGTGGCAATGCCGAGCGGCAGCGCATACACGCCGACAGCGTTTTCGATCATCTGGTCGGCTTGCGCTGCGTTCAGCCCATTGATGCCCAACAGCGCCGATTGTTCCGCAGGAGTCAGTTCACCCCATTGCGAGACGATGGCGGCGCGTTCGGCAAGAGATCGTTTATAAAATCCGGGTAATCGTGAGGTATGTTCGGCTGTCATGACGAGGACTCTAGCAGACGGGAACTTTCAAAAACTATCAAAGTGAAAAACGGAACAATCAATCAGCTATCGCTCGATCAAAAAACCCGCCGTAGGATGCGAGGCGGGCTTTTGTTCTTCTGGTGTCTGACTTAATCTGGCAAAATGCGCGTGTTCAAGAAATAGTCTAGCCATACGAGGATGAGCAAGCCGATAGGGAAGCCCGTCCAGAAGAAATACTGGTAGCCATATTTTGCAATGCTGATCGGCTGCCCCCCATGAGGACCCATCCACGGAAGGATCAAAGTCACAAACACGGCTGCGATCAGGAAACCTAGCCCCAGTGACACAGCCCACACAATCAGGCGACGAACAGTCAGTGACGACATTCCTATACTCCCGCAATTTCTCAACTGATATGGGCGTTATTGTAGCGCGTCTGTGCCTTTTGGCGCAAGTGATTGTTAGACCTTGAGGGTCATGCTTCGTAATGGTTGTTATATTGGTGAAATCTTGCTACACTGAAATTTACGCAATTAGACATCTTACCGTCAAGTGCAGTGTTTCTACTGTTTGTGAGATCATAGTTTTAAGAGGGAAAAGTACATGGCTGACCTATTCGATAAGGCGAAAAACTATCGACAAGCAAAAGAAGCGATGGAATTGGGCATTTACCCCTATTTCCGCGCCTTAAGTGATACCGAAGGGGCAGTGGCACGCTTTGAAGGTAAAGAAGTCGTGATGATTGGCTCTAATAATTATTTAGGGCTGACGACTGATCCTCGTGTGCGTCAGGCGGCAATCGACGCGATTGAGCGTTATGGCACGAGTGTTACCGGGTCACGTTTTCTAAACGGCACGCTAGAACTGCATTTGGAACTCGATAAGCGGTTGGCGAAATTTGTGGGCAAAGAAGCGGCGCTCGTGTTCCCGACAGGTTATCAAACCAACGTTGGCACGATTACCGCGTTGGTGCAAAAAGGCGATTACGTCATCATCGACAAAGATGATCATGCCAGCATCGTAGACGGTTGCCTCATGTGTCGTGGCGAAATGAAACGCTTCCGCCACAGTGACATTAGCAGCCTCGATGATGTGTTGAGCAAACTGCCGCCCGAAGCGGGTAAATTGGTCGTTGTGGATGGCGTTTACAGCATGGGCGGTGATATTGCGCCGATGCCTGAAATCGTGGAAATTTGCCAGCGTTACGGCGCACGCATCATGGTCGATGACGCGCACGGTGTCGGCGTGACAGGCAACGGACGTGGCACGGCAGCGCATTTCGGCTTAACCGATCAGGTTGACTTGATCATGGGGACATTTAGCAAGAGTTTTGCCTCCATTGGCGGGTTCATCGCAGGTGACGAGTCGGTGATTCACTACATCCAACATCACGCCCGTTCGTTGATCTTCTCGGCGGCGCTGACGGCGGGACAAGCGGCGGCGGCGCTCAAGGCGCTCGACATCATGGAAACCGAACCTGAACACGTCGAAACGCTGTGGGATAACGCCGAATACATGCGGAAGGGTTTGCGCGAACTCGGTTACAACACGGGCAAAAGCAATACGCCGATCATCCCCATCGTCATCGGTGATGATTTCCGCACGGTTATGGCGTGGCACGCGCTGATCGAAGAAGGCGTGTACACGAACCCGGTTTTGCCCCCCGGTGTACCGACGGGCAGCAGTCTGTTACGTACTAGCTACATGGCGAGTCACCGGAAAGAACACCTTGACCGCGCCTTGAAAGGCTTCGCGCTCGTTGGTGAGCGTCTGGACTTGGTGTCGCTGAACAACGAACTGGCAAGCGCCGCTACAGGCTGATAGATTTTCATCTGCAAGAAATAAAACGGGGTGGACATTGCGTCCGCCCCGTTTTTGATTCATATCCCGACAATAACACCCGTTTTTACCCCCTCTCCTTTTTCGGAGAGGGGTGATGTTTCTTACTTGCTTTGACGATCCGCACGGTTCAGCGACAAACGGCGGTGCAGCGGGTCAAGCAGACGATACGCGACTGGCACGACGATCAACGTGAGCAGCGTACTGCTGAACAACCCGCCGATCACCACAGTACCGAGTTCCGATGCGATGATTGCGCCTTCCGACAAACCAACTGCCAGTGGGATCAACGCGCCAATCGTCGCCAGCGCAGTCATGAGGATCGGACGCAAACGGCGTTCACCCGCTTCAAGCAGCGCCTCACGCAGTTCCATCCCACGTTCGCGGCGGTTGCTTTGTACGCGGTCAATCAACACAACGGCGTTTGTCACCACGATACCGATCAGCATCAGCAAACCGATCATCGCAGAGATACCGAGTACGCGGTTCGTCAGCGTGAGCAAAATCGCCGCGCCCACCGGGGCAACCATGATGCTCAGGATAATGTCGAGCCAGTGAACCAGCGACCCGAACGTCACGATCAGGATGAGGATGACCAGCCCGATAGCGATACCCATCGCAATACCCAAACCCGTGAACCCTTCGGTTTGCTGGCGCGACTCGAACCCTTCGCTGACCGTCACGATGTCCCCGTAGCCATTTTGATCCAGATAATCCTGAATCGCTTGTTTGGCTTCGTTGGTGACGCCAATCGTATTGTTGGTTTCTAGTTCGCCCGTAAACCGTGCCGCCGACTGAAGGTCTACGCGGATATAGGTCGTAGGCGTGTTTTCAGTTGCTTGCGTATCGACAGTCAAATTACTGCTGACGTTCGTCAAGCCTTCAACAGCGTTCAACACGCCGACAATCGCTTCATTGACTGCCAACAAGTCGGTTTGCTCACCAGAGAGGACGAGCGCGAAACCGCCAAAACCCTGTTCGCTGAGTGAGGCGCTGGAAACACTCACGTTTTCCACACCAAAGACAGCCTCTGCCCCTGTGCGAATCTCTCCCGTGAGCGCATCCAGTGTAGACGTGTCTTCAACGCCAATCGTGAGCGTGGCGGCGTTTTCGCTGACGCTGCTTGTCCCCAAGATCAAGGCTTCAAAGCCGCCGCCGCCGCCGATGCGCGTAGAAACGGTTTTCAGTTCATCCTCGGTGAACGTGCTGACGAGGAAGTTCTCGAACTCGACAACGAGCGCATTGGTATCTGCCATTTTTGTGCCAGCGGGCAGTGACGCTGTGACCGCGATTTGCGGCTCACCAAACGAGGGCAGGAATGCCAGCGGACGCGATGCGAACAGCGCCAAGCCGATAATAAGGCTCACAGCGGCGAAGCCCAACACCAATAGGCTGTTTGTGCCGCTTTTCAACGCCCAACGCAGTGCCGGGTCGTACAGGCGTTCCAACCATGAGTCATGTTCGTCAGAGATTTCGTTGCGGTCAAGCAGCAAGAACGCGACCACAGGCACAACGGTGAGCGCCACAATAAACGACGACAGCAGCGAGTACGTCACCGCCAAGCCGAACGGCAGGAAGAATTCACCGATGATGCCGCCCGTCAAGCCTAGCGGTAGGAACACCACCACAGTGATCACGGTGGCGGCGAAAATAGCAACCGATACATCCCGCGTGCCTTCAATAATGGCGTGAGTTTTGTCTTCGCCTTCTTGCAGGTGACGGAAAATGTTTTCCAGCACGACAATCGAGTCATCGACCACGCGACCAATAGCGACTGTCAAGCCGGAGAGCGTCATAATGTTGAGTGTGATGCTGGCGGGGAACAGTCGCAGCAAGAACGAGACGATTCCGCCCGTGTCTGCTAGTGGTTCAAGCGCCCCGTGAATGATTGGCGGCAGCCAGTGCATCGCCGCTAGTGCCATCAACACGGACAAGGGGATGCTCACACCCGTGACGACGGTACTACGCCATGCGGGGCTAGGCAGTTTGCCGGGGAACAGCAAGATCACCAGACCAGCGAAGATGCCGAGGATTAGCAGCACGCGCACGACAACATCGGTTTGATCGAAGGCACGAGCGAAATCATTGCCCGCCGCCGGTAAATTCGCCTGTACGACGAGGAACAATCCGCCCGCGAACAGCGCGATCATCATGCCGCCGACAATCGCACGGGGACGACGCGCCCATCTGCCGCTGCTCAAGAACACGAGGATCACGACCACTGCGAAAATCGCGCCTAAACCGCCTTCACGCGCCACGCCGCTGATCGATTCTTCGACAAAGCTGGCTTGCTCAAACGCAACGCTGACGGTGATGTTGTCGTTTTCAAGATCGATTTCATGCAGCATGTCTTCAACGATGTGATAGGCTTCGACGTTATTGGCGGTGTCCGTCTTGTACACCGTGACGGTGAGGCTGGAATTGCCATTGACGCGGGTGAGCGCGTCCGTTGGGACGAACGGTGCTGCGCCCGACACAATACGTTCTTGTACATCAGCGGGCAGCGTGGAAACCACATCAGCAGAGAGAAGCTGTAGTGCTTCGACACGGAGATCATTCAAGAACGTGGGTTCATTCTCAGCTAGATACGCCACCACTTCGACGGGCATATTGCCAATCAGCGCGGGTGCAAGTGAGCCGCCTTGTGCTGAATTGAAGAAACCGTTGATGAACCCGGCGGCGCTTGGGTAGAAGCGGATCAAATCGTCCGCTGTATCCATTTCACCACCTAAGAACGTCTCGATGATTTCCCAATCCGCATTAAGTGCGGGAGCATTCGGGTCAGCCGGAGGGACATCTGTCGTATACAGTCCCGACAGTTGAGCCGCCGCTGATTCTGTTTCGCCCGCCGCGATAGAGCGTAGGGTTGTCGCCATATCTTCGGGCAGACCTGCCAGCACATCGTCAGACAGTTCCGCCAATACAGCCGGGGAGAACTTGGTCAGCACTGCCGCATCGAGATTAGCAAAGAATTCGGGTTCGACTGCCGTAAAATAGTCGATCACACCGGGGGTCAGGCTGTCGAACAAGCGAACTTCATAACCCGCGAATTGCTCCGGCACATTCTCGTTGATCGTATTGAGAACCGTTGAAGGCTCACCATTGCCGATCTCTACGATGTCTTGCGCTGTGCGAAGCGGAATTTCCGCGAATTGTGCTTGACCTGACAGCGTATTCCACACCGTATCGAGCGGAATTTCTGCACCCGGTACGGTGAGCAGTACCTCAATATCAAATGCCGAAACGACATTAGCACTCAAACCGGGTAGGAACGTCGGATCGTATTCTGCGATGAATGCGATCACTTCCGGTGACAGTTGACTGATGATGCCTCTCGCGCCGCCCGGAATAGTCATGGCGGGCGCTCCCTCAGGCAGTGCTTCGGGATTGTCCAACAGCAGCAGGAAGTTTAATAACTCACTTGCGCTGAGCGATGCCGTACCGCCGAACTGTGCCGCCATTTCTGCGGGGAGTTGAATATTGATCAGGTCATCAGCGGTGTTGAGTTCCAAGCCGATGAACGTGCCGAGGAAGTTAAACACCAGCGGCAAACGGGGTCCTTCAGGAATTTCCTGTACGACGGGCGCTTCCTGTGTTCCTTCGGGTTGGTCGCCAGTTTCAACAGGGGCTTCAAGGACATCGCCCACTGCATCGACTTCGATGGCTTCACCCGTACCGGAAATGCTGAATGTCGCCAGCGGAATATCATCAAAGCTGAACGAGATCAACTGCGGCGGTTGAACACGCCACTGCGAGGGCAAATCAACCGGAGTAGGTTGTGCTGCTTCTCCACTAATCGCCGCTGCTAATGCCAGTGCTGCCAGTTGATCGCGTGTCAGTCCGTCCAAACCAGTGATGTAATCGGCGGGCAAGGCGGCGAACGCCTCATCTGACATACTGACGAGATGTTCCGCCTCGAAATACTGTACGAGCGTCGGCTCGACTGCCAGCATTTGATTGATGTCATCCACCGTCAAGTCATCGGTTTGACCCAGTGCGCCTTTGATTTCACCCGTTTCCAAGAAACGGTTGAACACGGTGCCAATACTGCGAGTCAGCGTCCGCATTTCGCGCAAATCACGCGCATCTTTGAAGCGATCCATCAGCCAGCTTTCCGGCAGGGCGGGAACCCCTTCAGGGATCGTAAATGGGACGCCGCTTAACGTTTCGACTGCGCTGTCATCGAGTGCGCTCAATCCTTCGACTTTGGCGCTCACGGCTGCCCACACTTCAGGCGTCAGATCAAGCAGACGACTCGGCGCTTCAACGCCATCGACGGGGACAGGTGTCGGTGCGATTTCCCCTTCACCGGGCAGAATTTGTCCACCGCTGACCGAAATACTCGCTAACTGCTCGATGTTTTCCAGCGCGGGAACAACTTCTTGCTCCACCAACAGGCGGAGCGCGTCGCTACTGTTCACTGCTTCGCTCTGTGACGCGAGGTAAGCGAGGACAGTTTGCACTGTTTCATCAGAAAGGGCAGACCACACCTCCGGCGAAAGTTGGAACAAGAAACTGGCGTCGGTTTCCTGCAAGTAGATCAGGATGTCAGGGGTTAGGTCGCCTAACAAGCCCTGTGCGAACTCTGCTGCATTGGCGCCTTCAGGCGGTGCAATATGACGTGCGGGCAGCCATACCGTGTTGATGGCGTTCTGGATATTGTCTCGCAGCCGCCTTTGGTTGACGCCGAAATTGTTTCGCGCAGTGATCACCGCGCCAAATGCGCCTGTTGTAGAAGACTCAAGGTTGACGACTTCTTCAACCCCGTCTAATGCATTCTCAAGCCGTGACGTTAGGACGTTGAGGACTTGCTCACTCGTCATGCCTGTCGCTTGGGCAAGGATGATAGTTTGAGGGAACTCTACACCCGGAATGAGTTCTTGTCTCATCTGGGTGACTGCAACGACTCCTGCGATGGACAGAAGGATTACGAGCGCCAATGTTACCGCACGGAAGCGTAGAGAGAGCGCCGTTAATCCGCTAAACAGTGATTTCATGCCTTAACCTGTCTATTTGTGATGGATGTCACTAAATACTATCCCTTACGGATAAGAAAATCAACGTAAGGTCTATTAAGATTTATATCCATTGCAGATTAGGCTCATTCTTGTTTACAATTACGCGCATAGACAAGGTGAGAAACGTCAACGACCCCGGTTAAAACCGAGAGCTTGTAGTGATGTAGGCTCATGTTGACCAGCCTCAGCCACCAGTCGCAAGACTGACAGGGCTACGTTATCTCGGTTATGATACCTACGGATGCGAGCCAGTCTGTAGCGCTATCGTTCAACATTAAACAGGCTGAGGGTCTAAGTCGGTGTGTTGAGCGCGACAAGCCGAAATAACATTGGCGAGGCAAACTTTACCCCCGCGAGGGGAGGCGGTTT